>JADJQT010000006.1 GCA_016712595.1 Rhodospirillales bacterium | reverse complement strand
TGGTCGACTTCTTGGCGATGAACACCAGATCGACGACCGAGACGTTCGGGGTCGGTACGCGGATGGCCGAGCCGTCGAGCTTGCCCTTCAGGTGGGGCAGAACGAGGCCGACGGCCTTGGCGGCGCCGGTCGACGTCGGGATCATCGACAGGGCGGCACCGCGAGCGCGACGCAGGTCCTTGTGCAGCGTATCGACGATGCGCTGGTCGCCCGTGTAGGAGTGGATCGTGGTCATGTAGCCACGCTCGATACCCAGCGCCTTGTCGAGGATGTACGCTGGCGGGGCGAGGCAGTTGGTCGTGCACGACGCGTTCGAGACGACCTTCTGATCCTGGGTCAGCGTCTTGTGGTTGACGCCGTAGACGACAGTGTTGTCCGCACCCTTCGACGGGGCCGATACCAGAACCTTGGGCGCGCCCGCATCGAGATGCACGGCGGCCTTGTCGCGGTCGCTGAAAATGCCGGTGCACTCGAAGACCATGTCGACGCCGAGGTCTTTCCACGGCAGCTTGGTCGGATCACGCTGCGCCATCACCTGGACCTTGTGGCCGCTGACGGTGATGCTGCTGTCATCGGCGCTGACGTCGCCGGGAAAGGTGCCGTGTACGGAATCGTACTTCAGCAGATGAGCATTGGTTTTGACATCGCCGAGATCGTTGATCGCGACGAATTCGATATCGTTACGGCCTTGCTCCATTGCGGCGCGCAGGACAAGCCGTCCGATACGCCCGAAGCCGTTGATGCCAACCCGAACCGCCATTTATAACCTCCTTGGAGTGAACTTGACGCCCCGCCCGTCGGTGTTTGTTTATTAATGAACTTCCGGACCGGGCCGGCAAGCCAGCCGCACATCCCCCGGATTCTGGCAAGGGAGGCGTCATTGTTGGTCTCGGCGGCACAATCGTCGGATCGAAAGGCCTCGTCAACGGCTTTTTCGACCGCCAACGGCGTTGACGGACCGGAAAACCGGCCCCTATTTTCCGTCGGCGGCAAAGCTCGGCGGAGCGGAGGATCGGGTGAGCGAACAAGCGGTTTTTGGTGACGGCCTGCGCGGCGGCCTCGACCGGCTGTCACGGGCGGTCGACCGGCTGGAAGGCGCGATCGCCGAGCGCGAGCGCGCCGCCGGCAACGACGCCGCACGGATGCGATCGTTACAGGCGGAGGCCGCCGCCATGCGTGCCATGCAGCGTACCCTCGCCGAGCATCTCGATGCGGCGATCGCGCGGCTCAAGACCGCCATCGGTGAATGACGCTGGCGGATTTGGACGGTGCGGCAGATGTTTAGGACCTGGTTGGATTGAACTCATGGCGCAGGTTTCGCTCACGGTAAACGGCCGTCGCTACGATGTCAGTTGCGATGACGGTCAGGAAGGGCATGTCGAACACCTCGCCGCCGAGGTCGATGCGCGGATTACGCGTCTCGCCGCGAGTGTGGGCGCCGTCGGCGATACCCGGCTGCTGCTGCTGACAAGCCTTCTGCTCGCCGACGAGGTGGGCGAGAAACACAAGGAAATCGCCCGCCTGCGTGGTGCGCGCGAGGGCGCGGGCCCGGGATCGGACGGGCTCGGCGCGACGATCGGTGCTGCGGATGTCGGCGGCGCGCACGAGGCACTTCATCAGATGCTCGGCGGCCTCGCCGAGCGCATCGAAGCTCTGGCCGACCAGCTTTGCGCGATACCGGCGATTGCCGAAGACCCGCAAGCGTCCTAAGTTATTGCGGGCGGTGGCTACGGGGCCCGTCAGGTCCTATCGTCCCTCCGGCCAACCCGTGACCCTGAGGGAGCTGTCCCTGCCGGGCTCGAGAGCTCGGTAAATGGCGCCCACCTGCGTGAGCAGGCCAGAGAGGATCACCCCGACCAACGACCCAGGTGGCGCCGCCCGCTCGTCATCGCCGAACCTAAAATGGAGGCCTTTCTGCCCATCGCGTCCCTGCCCATGGATCAGCAACCGACACCGATCGACGAGCAGAAGCGCCGGCTGCGCAAGCGCATGCGCGCCCTGCGTCTGGTCGCCGATCAGAAAGAGGGTCCGAACGCCGCCCGGCAGGTGACCGGGCACGTGCTCGGTCACCTTGCCGAGCTGGGAATACGGCCGGGCGCCGTCGTCGCCGGTTACTGGCCGATCATCACCGAGCTTGACGTCCGCCCGCTGATGGCAAGGCTCGACGCTGCGGGGATCGTCTGCGCGCTGCCGGCGATCGTGGGGGAATGCGACGTCCTGCGCTTCCGCCGCTGGCGGCCAACCGACGACGTGGAAATCGCCAGCCTCGATACCCGCCAGCCGCCCGCGAGCGCTCCCGAGGTCATTCCCGACGTCCTGCTCGTCCCGCTGCTCGCCGTCGATCGCTCCGGCAATCGGCTGGGACAGGGTAAGGGATGGTACGATCGCACCCTCGCCGCGCTTCGTCGGCAGGGGCGGCCGGTCGCTGTCGGTATCGGTTTCGACGTGCAGGTCATTGCCCATGTTCCCCACGGACCGGGTGACGAAACGATGGATTGGGTCGCGAGCGAACAGGCGATCGAAGCGTCGGCAGTAAAGGCGGCGGCGCCGTCGATCGGGCAGGGCCAGCTATGAGAGTTTTATATTGTGGCGATGTGGTCGGTCGAGCCGGGCGCCAGGTCATCTGCGAGCGGATCGCTCAGGTCCGGCGCCTGCTTGAGCTCGATTTCGTCATCGTCAACGGCGAGAACGCCGCCCACGGATTTGGCATTACAGAAGAAATCTGCCGCGAGTTCTACAGTGCCGGCGTCGACGTCGTTACCACCGGCAATCACGTTTGGGATCGTCGCGAGATCGTCTCCTACATCGATACCGACGACCGGCTGCTGCGGCCGCTGAATTATCCCGAAGGTGCTCCCGGGCTCGGGGTGAACGTCTATGCGGTGCAGGGCGGTGGGCGGGTGATGGTCCTGCAGGTCATGGGCCGCCTGTTCATGGACCCGCTCGACGATCCTTTCGCCGCCGCCGAACGCGCCCTGCTCAATCATCGCCTTGGCCGGTCGGTCGACTGCATCGTCGCCGACATCCACGCCGAGGCGACCAGCGAGAAGATGGCCTTGGGCCATACCCTTGATGGCCGGGTCAGCCTCGTTGTCGGCACCCATAGCCATGTGCCGACGGCAGACGCGCATATCCTCAAGGGGGGCACCGGCTACATGACCGACGTTGGCATGTGCGGCGATTACGATTCCGTCATCGGTATGGAAAAGACCACGGCCACTGCCCGCTTTGTCTCGAAAATGCCTACGGGCCGGCTCGAACCCGCCGACGGCGAGGCGACGTTGTGCGGCGTCTATCTTGAAACGGACGACGACACTGGTCTCGCCCGCCGTATCGCGCCGTTGCGTATCGGTGGCCGGCTGGCCCCGCAATGGCCCACCTGAACGGACTGCCGCGAGCCCGCCCTGGGCGCCGTCCTCACGGGCGAATCCTCGCTCAACCAGCTGTGACTTGTTTTGGCGGTGTGAGACGCTTATCTACTCGCCGGACGGGAGACCGACGTTGGCAATGCCGTCGCCTCTCTGATTGGTAAATTTTTCGGCACTCTTGCGCGATTTCGTCGAGGCTTCAGGGGTGGGGCAAGATCTCGTCACGCGTATGCAACAACGGTTCCGTTGGGTGGCGTGAGGTCGGGTCTGCAACGGAGTGTCCCGATCCGGTGCTGGTTCTGGTCCGCCCCCGGAACGAGAGGCGAGCTTAGCAACGCACGATGGACGCAGGAGAGCTCCCCGGGGGGGTGAGCGGCGGTCGCACCGAGCCAGCGCCGAAGGGAGCTGAGCATCGCGGTGGCCCGCGGTGGATCACGATCTGCGTCATTATCGTGCTTCTGGCGGCGGCAATCGGCGTCGTCATCTTCCTGCGCGCGCAGAAGCCTGCTTCGCCATCCGCCGGTGATCGGGAGAGAGCGGCGGTCTCGGTGGGCGTTGTCACGGCCATCGCCGGCGAGCTCGCCCTGTCGCTCCAGGCGCTGGGGACGGTAACGCCGCTCGCCACCGTCACGGTTCGCACGCGGATCGAAGGCTACCTGACGCGCGTCGCCTTTCGCGAAGGCCAGGAGGTGCGCAAAGGTGACCTGCTCGCCGAGGTCGATCCCCGGCCTTACCAGGCAGCGCTCGATGAAGCACTGGGCCAGCTCGCCAGTGACCGGGCGCTGCTGCGCAATGCCGAGGTCGATCTTGACCGCTACCGCGGACTGGTCGCCGAGGACGCCATCGCCCGCCAGACACTTGATACCCAAGAAGCGCTGGTGCGCCAGTACACCGCGACCCTGCAGGTCAACCAGGCGAAAGTCGACAGCGCCCGCCTCGACGTCGGCTATTGCCGGATCGTCTCGCCGATCGACGGGCGTGTCGGCCTCCGCCAGGTCGATGCCGGCAACTACGTGCGCACGGCTGATACGGACGGCATCGTCGTCGTCACGCAGGTCCGGCCGATCAATGTCGTGTTCACCATTCCCGAGGATTCGCTGCAGGCCGTCCTCACCCGGATGCGGACCGGTGTCGTTCTGCCCATCACCGCCTACGATCGCAGCGGCACGCAGCCGCTCGCCACCGGTGTGCTCGCCACCATCGACAATCAGATCGATTCCACCACCGGAACGGTCAAGCTGAAGGGCGAATTTCCCAACGGCGACGAACGGCTGTTCCCCAACCAGTTCGTCAATGTCCGGCTGCTGCTTGATACCATCCGTGACGCAACGCTGGTTCCGCTCACCGCGGTCCAACGCGGCACGAACGGCGCCTACGTTTATGTCGTCACACCGGACGGCAAGGCGGCGGTGCGCACGGTAACCCTTGGCCCCGACGACGGGGAGAAGGTCCAGATCCTCAAGGGCGTCGCGCCGGGCGAGCGGGTAGTGACCGACGGTGTCGATCGTCTGCGCGACGGCAGCCGCGTCGTCATCCCCGGGTCGGTAACAGGCGACGGGGCAGGGGACCATGCGCCGACCCCCTCGCCGGCGTCCGGTGGCACCGGCGGCTCATGATCGAGCGGTCCGGCGTCGTGGCCGTCCGGCGGCGGTAAGCGATGAACCCGTCGCGCATCTTTATCGAACGGCCGGTGGCGACGACGCTGCTGATGCTGGCGATCCTTTTGGTCGGCATCGTCGCCTACCGGCAGCTTCCGCTATCGGCGCTGCCGGAAGTGGATTATCCGACGATCGAGGTCAAGACCTTCTATCCGGGCGCGAGTCCGGAGGTGATGACGTCGGCGGTCACCGCGCCGCTCGAGCGTCAGTTCGGTCAGATGCCGGGACTGAGCGAGATGACCTCGACCAGTTCGGCCGGCGCCTCGGTGATCACCTTGCAGTTCAGCCTCGAGATCTCGCTCGACGTTGCCGAACAGGAGGTGCAGGCGGCGATCAACGCGGCGGACAATCTTTTGCCGACTGACCTGCCGGCACCGCCAATCTATGCCAAGGTCAATCCCGCCGACGCACCGATCCTCACCCTGGCGGCCACCTCCCGCGTCCTGCCGCTCACCGAGGTTCACGATATTGTCGATACCCGCCTCGTGCAGAAAATCGCCCAGATCCGTGGCGTCGGCCTGGTCGATCTCGGCGGCGGCCAGCGGCCGGCGGTGCGCATCCGTTTCGATCCCCGCCGGCTCGCCGCCTACGGCCTCAATATCGACGACCTGCGCACCACCGTGTCCAATGCCAACGTCAACACACCCAAGGGCAACTTCGACGGACCGGCGCGCTCGTACAGCATCGACGCGAACGATCAGCTGACGAGCGCCCAGCAGTACCTCGCGTTGGTCATTGCCTACCGCGACGGAGCGCCGGTCCATCTCTCGGACGTGGCGGAAGCCGTCGACGGCGCCGAGAATGTCAAGCTCGCGGCATGGATGAACGAGACGCCGGCGGTGATCATCGATGTCCGCCGCCAGCCGGGCGCCAACGTCATCGAGGTGGCGGACGCGATCAAGGCGCTCCTGCCCGAATTGCGCGCCTCGCTGCCGGCGGCGATCGACGTTGCCGTGCTGACCGATCGGACGACGACCATCCGGGCCTCGGTGCGCGACGTGCAGTTCGAACTGGCGTTGGCCGTCGGCCTCGTCGTTCTCGTCATCCTGCTGTTTCTGCGCAGCCTGCGCGCGACGCTGATCCCCAGCTTGTCGGTGCCGCTGTCGCTCATCGGCACCTTCGCCGTGATGGCGCTCGCCGGCTTCAGCTTGAACAACCTGACCTTGATGGCGCTGACGATCGCCACCGGCTTCGTCGTCGACGATGCGATCGTGATGATCGAGAATATCTCGCGTTACCTCGAGAAGGGCGAAACACCCCGGGCAGCGGCGCTGAAGGGCTCGCGGCAGATCGGCTTTACCATCATCTCACTCACCGTCTCGCTGATAGCCGTGCTGATCCCGCTGCTGTTCATGAGCGACGTCATCGGCCGCCTGTTCCGCGAGTTCGCGATTACGCTCGCCGTTACTATCCTGATCTCGGCGGTCGTCTCGCTCACGCTGGTGCCCATGCTGTGCGCGCGGCTGTTGCGCCGGAGAGGACCTGCGGACGGTGCGGACGTTAACGCGGAGCATGCGTCGTCAGGCGACGAGGGCGAGGGGAGGTGGTTCCGCGCCCTCGTCGGCCGCTACGCGCGCATGCTCGACTGGGTGCTCGCCCGGCAACGGGCGACGCTCGCCGTCGCCGTCGCCACGGTGGCGCTCACCGCCGCGCTTTACGTCGTGGTGCCGAAGGGTTTTTTCCCGGTGCAGGACACCGGCCTCATCCTTGCCGTCACCGAAGCTGCGGACTCGATCTCCTATCAGGCGATGGCGGAGCGCCAGAGAGAACTCGCGGCGGCAATTCTCGCCGACCCCGATGTCGTCAGCCTTTCCTCGCTTATCGGTGTCGATGGTACCAACAAGACGCTGAACGCTGGCCGTTTGCTGATCAATCTCGCAGCGCTCGAGAACCGGAAAGCCCGCGCCCCCGAGATCATCCGCCGGCTGCAGGCCCGTGCCGCCGCGGTGCCGGGGATCGCGGTGCACATGCGTCCGGTGCAGGATCTGACGGTTTCCGCCGCGACCAGCAAGACGCAGTATGCGCTCATTCTCGAGGACGCCAATGCCGACGAGCTTGCCGAATGGACCGACCGCCTGACCCAACGGCTCGCCGCGCTTCCGCAACTGGCGAACGTTTCCAGCGACGCGGCGCGCAACGGTCTCGGCGTCGACGTCACCATCGATCGCAGCACGGCGGCGCGCTTCGGCATCAGCCCGGCCACGGTCGACAATGCGCTCTACGATGCCTTCGGACAGCGCATCGTCTCGACGATCTATTCCCAGGCCAATCAGTACCGAGTGATCCTTGAAGCAGCGCCGAGCTTCCAGACCTCGCTCGATGCGCTGAACGCCCTTTACCTGCCGTCGTCGACGCAGAGCACCGGGCAGGTGCCGTTGAGCGCGATCGCCACCTTCCGCGAACGCAAAGCCGCTCTTCAGGTCAGCCATTTCGGCCAGTTCCCGGCGGCGACGATCTCGTTCGACGTCGGCGCCGCAAGCTCGCTCGGCGCGGCGGTGGATGCGATCGAGCGTGAGAGTGCCGCGATCGGCATGCCGGCGAGCGTGATGACTCGCTTCCAGGGGGCGGCGCTCGCCTTTCGCGCCGCGCTCGGCAATCAGCTTTTGCTGATCCTGGCGGCGGTGGTGACGATGTACATCGTTCTCGGCGTGCTCTACGAGAGCTTCATCCACCCTGTCACCATCCTTTCAACCCTGCCGTCGGCCGGGATCGGTGCGCTGCTGGCGCTGATTGTCTCGTCAACGGATCTGGGCGTGATCGGCATTATCGGCATCGTCCTGCTGATCGGCATCGTCAAGAAAAACGCGATCATGATGGTCGACTTCGCGCTCGAGGCCGAGCGCGAGCGCGGCGCGGCGCCGCAGGCCGCCATCCGCGAGGCCTGCCTGCTGCGCTTCCGGCCGATCTTGATGACGACGATGACCGCGCTGCTCGCCGCGCTGCCGCTGATGCTCGGCTCCGGCACCGGCGCGGAGCTGCGCCAGCCGCTCGGCCTTACCATCTTCGGCGGATTGATCGTCAGCCAGATCCTGACGCTGTTTACGACGCCGGTGATCTATCTCGCCTTCGATCGTCTCGCCGTTCGCTTGCGTGGCCGCCCGGCTTCGGCGCGGACGGCCGCGAACGGTATTGCTGGGGACCAGACGTCGCCATGACTCCGTCCGATGTCGCCATCCGCCGGCCGGTGGCGACGACGCTGCTGACCCTGGGCGTGGCGCTGGCCGGGATGCTCGCGTTTTTCCTGCTGCCGGTCTCGCCGTTGCCCGAGGTCGACTTTCCGACGATCTTCGTTCAGGCGAACCTGCCCGGCGCCAGCCCGGAGACGGTGGCGACGAGCGTGGCGACGCCGCTCGAACGCCATCTCGGCCAGATCGCCAACGTGACCGAAATGACCTCGACGAGCACGCTGGGTTCGACGCGGATCATTTTGCAGTTTGGCCTCGACCGCGACATCAACGGCGCCGCGCGCGATGTGCAGGCGGCGATCAACGCCGCTCGCGCCGACCTGCCGGTGAGCCTGCGCAGCAACCCCACCTACCGCAAGGTCAATCCGGCCGACAGCCCGATCCTGGTGTTGTCGCTGACGTCGCCGACACGCAGCCAGGGGCAGATCTACGATGTCGCCGCCGCGGTTTTCGAACAGAAACTCTCGCAGGTGTCCGGCGTCGGCCAGGTCCGCACCGCCGGCAGCTCGCTTCCGGCGGTTCGCGTCGCGCTCAACCCGCACGCTCTGTTCAGCTACGGCATCAGTCTCGAGGACGTGCGCGCGGCGCTTGCGTCCGCCAATGCCAACATGCCGAAGGGCGTGATTGACACGCCGACGCGGCGCTTTCAGGTCTATACCAACGATCAGGCGCGCACCGCCGATGCTTACCGGGATCTGGTGATCGCCTATCGCGACGGGGCGCCGGTACACCTCGCCGACGTTGCCACCGTCACCGACTCGGTCGAGGATTTGCGCAACCAGGGTCTGACCAACGGCAAACCGGCGGTGCTGGTGATCATCTATCGCCAGCCCGGCGCCAATATTCTCGATACCGTCGGGCG
This sequence comes from Rhodospirillales bacterium, assembly GCA_016712595.1. NCBI lineage: Bacteria > Pseudomonadati > Pseudomonadota > Alphaproteobacteria > Rhodospirillales > Rhodospirillales bacterium. The sequence goes on along the minus strand of JADJQT010000006.1, from coordinate 142,069 downwards.
CATTCGCGCGGTCCTGCCGCAGATGGAACGCGAGATCCCGCGCGACATCGACATCGCGGTGACCAGCGACCGCACGGGGACGATCCGCGCCTCGCTGCACGCGGTCGAGCTGGCGCTGGTCATCGCCGTGGTCCTCGTCGTCGGCGTCGTGCTGGTGTTCCTGCGCGATCCACGGGCGGCGTTTATCCCCGCCGTCGCCGTACCGGTCTCGCTCATCGGCACCTTCGGGGCGATGTACCTGCTCGGATTCAGTTTGAACACCCTGTCGCTGATGGCTCTGACCGTCGCCACCGGTTTCGTCGTCGACGATGCCGTCGTCGTCCTCGAAAACGTCACGCGCCACCTCGAAGCCGGGATGTCGCGAATGCAGGCGGCGCTGCGTGGCGCGCGCGAGGTGGGATTCACCGTCATCTCGATGAGCCTGTCGCTGATCGCCGTATTTATCCCGATCCTGCTGATGGGTGGGATCGTCGGCCGGCTGTTTCGCGAGTTCGCGATGACGATTTCGATCGCCATCCTGATCTCGCTGGTCATTTCGCTGACGACGACGCCGATGATGTGCGCGTATCTTTTGCGCGCTCGTAGCGGCGCGGCGCCCAATCGCTTCTTCCGCCTCAGCGAGCGGGCGTTCGCCGCCCTGGCGGGTGGTTATGCCCAGACACTCGGCTGGGCGCTGGCGCGGCCGCGGACAGTTCTGCTGGCGCTGCTGGCGGTGATCGGCCTGAACGTCTACCTTTTCGCCATCGTGCCCAAGGGGCTGTTCCCGCAGCAGGATACCGGCCGCGTCTTCGGTGGCATCCGGGCGGATCAGAACATCTCGTTCCAGGCGATGCGCCAAAAGCTCGAGCGTATCATCGCCATCGTCAAGGCCGATCCGGCGGTCGACACCGTCGTCGGTTTCACCGGGGGTTTTCAGACGAATTCGGGCTTTTTGTTCACGTCGCTGCGGCCGCGCAGCGAGCGCGACGTTTCGGCGGACGGCGTCATCGCCCGCCTGCGACCGAAGCTGGCGCAAGTCGCCGGCGCCGGCGTCTTTTTGCAATCGGGCCAGGACATCCGCGCCGGTGGCCGGCCCGGCAACGCCCAATACCAGTACACGCTCGAGGGGGACGATCTCGAGGAACTGCAGAGTTGGGGACCGCGTCTGGCGCAGGCGCTGCGCTCGGTGCCCGAGGTCAAGGACGTTGATTCCGACCAGCAGGACGGCGGCTTGCAGGCGTACATCGACATCGACCGGGCGACGGCCTCGCGCTTCGGTCTGACCGTGGGTCAGATCGACAATACGCTTTACGACGCGTTCGGACAGCGTCAGGTCTCGACCATCTATAATCCCATGAACCAGTACCACGTCGTCATGGAGGTGGCGGCGCCCTACCGGCAGACACCCGATGCGCTCCATACGATCTACGTCGCGACCAGTGGTGGCGCGGTGCGCGGCTCGCGGGCGACCAACGCCGTCAGCGGCACGGTGAGTGTGCCCGACAGCAGCACCAGCACGGAGTCCGACGACGAGTCCGTCCGCAATCAGCGAACGAACCAGATCGGCTCGGCCGGGCGGGGGGTCTCGACCGGCGCGGCGGTGAGCACTGCGGCGACGACGATGATCCCGCTTGCCGTATTTGCCCGGTTCCTGAATGACAACGGGCCGCTCGCGGTCAACCACGAAGGCCACTTCGTCGCCACGACGCTGTCGTTCAACGTGCCGGAGGGCGTGGCGCTCGGCATCGCGGTGGCGGCGATCGAGCGGACGATGCGCGAGATCGGCATGCCGACGACGATCCGCGGCAGCTTCGCGGGCACGGCCAAGATCTTCCAGAGCTCACTCAACAATCAGCCGATGCTGATCCTTCTGGCGCTGTTCTCCGTCTACATCGTTCTCGGTATCCTCTACGAAAGCTACGTGCACCCGCTGACCATTCTCTCAACCCTGCCGTCGGCGGGGCTGGGGGCGCTGCTGGCCTTGCTCGTGTGCCACACCGAGTTCAGCCTGATCGCGCTGGTCGGCGTCATTCTGCTCATCGGCATCGTCAAGAAGAACGCCATCATGATGATCGACTTCGCCCTCGACGCCGAGCGCACCCGGGGATTGCGTCCGCGCGCCGCCATCCATGAGGCGTGCCTGCTGCGCTTCCGGCCGATCATGATGACGACCGCGGCGGCTCTGCTCGGCGCCCTGCCGCTGGCGCTCGATGTCGGCGAGGGCGGAGAGTTGCGCCAACCGCTCGGCATCGCCATCGTCGGCGGCTTGCTCGTCAGCCAGTTGCTGACTCTCTACACCACGCCCGTCGTCTACCTGTCGCTCGACCGGCTGCGCACGCGGTGGCGGCACGCGACAAACGGCCCGTCGAAAGGCGCGTCAGCAGCAATTTCGCCGGCGGGTTCAGGCTCGGCGGGGGCAAACGAATGAGCATGCGTCTTCGCATTCCGGCGGCGCTGACCACGCTCGCCACGCTCTGCGCTTGTGCCGTCGGCCCGGATTACCAGCGGCCGCCGGCATCGGTACCGGCGAGTTTCAAGGAATTGGACGGATGGAAACCGGCGGAGCCGGTCGACGCCACGCCGCGCGGCGCGTGGTGGACGGTGTTCGATGATCCGCTGCTCGATTCATTCGTCGGTCGCGTCAATGTGTCCAATCAGACACTGGCGGCGTCCGAGGCGGCGTTCCGGCAGGCGCGCGCGGTCGTCCAGCAGGCACGGGCGGGGCTCTATCCCTCGATCTCGCTCGATACGTCCGTTACCCGCAGCAAATCGGGAACCAGCAGGTCCAACAGCGGTTCGACCGGCTTTTCGTCCGGGGGATCGTCCGGCGCCCAGACGTCGTATCAGCCGTCACTCGCGGCGACCTGGGATCTCGATGTCTGGGGCAAGATCCGCCGGACGATCGAGAGCGATGAGGCGGACGCGCAGGCGAGCGCAGCCGACCTTGCTGCGGCGACGCTCTCGGCGCAGGCCGAGCTGGTCAGCGACTACTACCTGCTGCGCGCTGCCGACGAGCAAATTCGTATCTTCGACGAGGCCGCGGCTGCTTACGAACGCTCGCTGGCGATCACCGAGAGCCAGTACCACTGGGGTATCGCCACCCGCGCCGACGTGGCGCTGGCGCAAACCCAGCTCGAAAGCACGCGCGCGCAGGCCATCGGCGCCGGCGTACAGCGGGCGCAGTATGAGCACGCGATCGCCATTTTGATGGGAGTGCCGCCAGCCGAGCTGAGCATTTCACCGGATCACCTGCCCGAGGTGCCGCCGGCGTATCCGGTCACCGTTCCCTCCGCCCTTCTCGAGCGGCGCCCGGACATCGCCGCCGCCGAACGGCGGATGGCCGCAGCCAACGCCCAGATCGGTCTCGCCGAGGCCGCGTACTATCCGGATATTTCCCTGACCGCGTCGTTCGGTTACGCCTCGACGGCGCTGCGCACGCTGCTCGGCTCGTCGAACGAGCTGTGGTCGGCGGGGTTGACGGCGACACAGTTGCTCTTCGACGCCGGCTCGCGCAGCGCCGTGGTCGAGCAGGCACGCGCTGGCTGGGACGCGGCGTTGGCCAACTACCGGCAGACGACGTTGCAGAGTTTCCAGCAGGTCGAGGACCAGCTCGCAGCGCTGCGCATCCTCGATCAGCAGGCAGTGGCGCAGGCGCATGCGGTCACGGCGGCGCGGGATGCGGAGCGGATCGAGCTCAACCAGTACAAGGCCGGCACGGTCGATTATACCAGCGTCGTCACCGCACAGCAGACGGCGCTGAGCAACGAGCAGACGGCCCTCGATATTCGCAGCAGCCGCTTCACCGCCACCGTCTCGCTGATCCAGGCGCTGGGTGGCGGCTGGTCCGCGCAGGCGCTACCGGAGCAGATCGGATCGGTCTGGCCGCGCGCCTACTGACGCCGCGGTCCGGCGAGACTATCGAGACTATAGCGGCAGGCCCATCCGCACATTGCCCCACAGGTCGTTATCAAGGAGGATCGGCGCGGCGATCTCCTTGAGCATGACGATACCGTCCGATCCCATGTCGCGGCGATAGATCTGCACGAGGAAAGGGCGTCGGTTTGCGGCGGAAAGGATTGCCGTCGTGTCGTTGAACAGGCGCCGGTTGCGGCAGTTCTTGTTGTTCCAGTTGGGATCGCCGGGACGCTGCGGCTGAGAATACTTGCGGTTGTGGGTGGGCGCATAGCCGTTGCGGTCGACGGCGATGCAGAAAACCACGTGCCTGTCGGACTCGACGACCGGCTCGGTGATCCCCGGCAGGAGTTCGTCGGCAAGGGTGGTGAAGGGCGCGAGGAACTGCTTTGGGTCGGTGTCCGGGATCAGCGCATAGTCCGTGCTGAACAGGGCCGTGCGATCGATTCGCCGTCCGTGCAGGGCGGCATCGAGCGCCTTAGCGATCTGCGCGGCAACGCCCTGGCAGCGCTCGATGTAGGGCTTATCCTTCTTTCGAGCTGCCTCGATGAGGGTGCCTACCGCCTGTTTCTGTTCGGTGGACAAATCATTGAACTTGAGATGAAGGCCGACTTCGGAGGTTTTCATGACCGTCGCGGAAAACGCCCCGACGCCGTCCAGCTCGAGCGAGATGTGCGCACCTTCGACAATGCCGTCGTATGCGCCCAAAATCAGCGCGCCAGAGCGGCTGAGGTTGGCGGTCGTGGTCGAAGAGCGCTTGCCCGCCAAGTCGAGCGAGCAGGCGACGCCGAGCGGATAGCGTTCCTCCTCGCGTCGGTTTCCCGCTTGCGATGTTCTGAGGATCGTCGACAGGCGGCGCTGGAAATCCTCGATGTTGTTCTTGACCAGGATCGAGCTCTGGCGCACCTGCTCGGCCGTTTCCCCGGTTTCGCGCGACGAACTCAGCACTTCCTGCGCGTTATCACCGACCATTCGCACCTGCGACGACGCGGAGGCCGCGCTCTGGCTGATTTCGGACGTCGCCTCCTGTTGCTGGTTGGTCGACTGGGCGATTTCATCGGCGAGAGCGTTGATCGAGCCGATGTCCTCGGTCACGCGTTGCACCATGGCGATGGCTTCGTGCATCGCGGTGCGAATGCCGTTCGACTGAGTGCGGATGGCCGAGATCGCTTCTTCGGTCTGACGCGCGAGGCTCTTGACCTCGGCGGCGACGACGGCAAAGCCCTTTCCGGCCTCGCCTGTTCGCGCCGCCTCGATCGTTGCGTTGAGTGCCAGCAATTTGGTTTGTGCAGCGATCTGCTCGACGAGCGTGACCACTTCATTGATCCGCCCGACCGAGTGGGTGAGCTCGCGGACGGTCTCGTTGGCGGCTTCCGCCTGGGATACGGCCGCGCGCGTCAGGCGTTGCTGTTCATTGACCTGGTGGGCGATCTGACGCGACGAGGCGTCCATCTCCTCGGTCGCGCCCGCCACCGACTGGACGTTGCCGATCGCCGTGCCGGTCGAGGTATCTACGATCGCCGCCGTCTCGTGCAGGTGGCGCGAGATCGTCGTCAGGCGCTCGGCGCCCTCCGTCATGCGTCCGGCCTGCTCGGACATGGCGGTGACCGTGGTTTGGACCTCGTTCTCAAGCACGTTCGATAGCGCCAGCATTTCTTCCTTGAGTCGCCCGGATTCAGCGTTCTTCACGTAAGCGGCGACCGACATGTCCATATCGAGGAAGGCCGCGCGCAGGATCGCCTCGACGGTCTGGCGCACCTTGGCGTCTTGCGCCTTCGCGGGGAGGACCGAAATCAGAAGGTGCTCGAGCATGAAGCAGTAGGCGCCCATGTACCATCGCGGCTCGAGACCGATTTTTTCGTGAACGCGTCCAACGGTGAGGGTCCGCTCGAAATAGGCCGGATCGAACTGGCCCGAAAACAGGTGTTTCCAATGGGAGGTCTGCGCCGCCTTCAATTGCGCGATTTTTTCGGAGCCGGCGAGCAGCGGTTTGAGCGCCGGCCATTTCTGCAGATGCTCGTAAAGCGCATCTGTCACCGCCGGTAAGTCCTTGAGCAGCTTCGGCTGAATTTGATTTAGGGTCTTGCGCGCCGCCGTATCGAGGCGGAGGAAAGCAAGCCGCTCGTCGTTGGGAGAATCGGTTTGCGATGCGACAAGGGGTGCGTCCATAGTAAATAACCTGTAGGGGGTAATAACCCCACATTAGGGTATTTATTGTGAAAAGGAAATGCTGCGTCGTCCGTCGCGCCGCCGCGCGCGACGGCCTAGCGCAGAGCGGCGTCGGCGCGCGGAGGGTCCTCCGCGGTCAATATGGCGCGACAGGCGGGCGGCAGATCGTCGAGCGACAGCGGTTTCGGCGGCGGACCCGGCGGTTTGGGCGCCCGCGCTTCGGCTGAAAACCACCAGTCGAGGCTCGCATCGCATCCGTCACCGGGTGGAATAGGCTCAGTCGGAATACAAGAATCGTCCAAAGCGGGGCAGACCAGACGAACGTGAAAATGGTCGTCATGGCCCCACCATGGTCGGATGCGATGGAGCCAGGCGCGATCGGCGGCGGGAGTCGACGTGCAGAGCGCGCGCTTGATCGCGGGGTTGACGAAGATGCGATCGACGGCGGGATCGACGGCGGCGGCATGCAGCATCGTCTCGTGCCAGTTCGTCCACACCACAGGATCGAGGTGCTCGCCATCCGCCGCGAGCACCGAGACCGCCGGCAGGCTCTCGCGCTCGCTCGGCGAGAGCGGCGCCGCTGGTGCCGGCTCGAACCAGATATCGACGTCGAGGCCAAACTGATGGCTGCGGTGACCGTTCGGCATCGGCCCGCCACGCGGCATCGACAGATCGCCGACGAGAAGGCCGCTGTCCTGCCGCGCGGCTTCGCCAGCGAGACGTTCGATAAAGCCGATTAGGTCGGTGTGGCCCCAGAACCGGTTGCGTGACGGGCGCATCACCTGCCAGCCGGGTCCGTCGAGTGAAAGGCGCTGTCCGCCGTCGAGGCAGCCGCGGGCGGGGCTGCCGATCGCCTGTGGCGCCGCCGCGGTCGGTGTCAGCGCCTGGGGCCAATCGCCCGCCGGGGCGCTTGCCGGGTCCACGAAGGTGAGAAGCCCCGTGGCGGCGAGCACGGCCGGCAGCGTCATGCCGGAGCGAATCATCCGCCCAACCGTGCTTCCGGCGCGAAAGCGTGATCCGCGCCCCTCGCTTTTACCGGCCTCGGCGGCGGGTCTCATGCGTGCTCGGAGAACAGATCGCGGACCTTGCACACGAGGTCCATCACCCGGCGATTGGGAGGTGGGGCGAGGGTGCCTTTCAGGAAATCCCGCGCCGCCTTTGCGGCGCTTCGCTCGCGGGTGAAGCGCACCTCGACGCCGCGCTTGCGCATGCGGTTGACGAACCCCTGGCCGGCGAAGCGGGTTATCAGCACCGGGAATTCGTCGAGCGGATGGGGGCCGTCCGCCTTGAACGTGTGGATCACCTGCGTTGGCGGGAGCTCGAGTTGACCGGATGGCATCGGCTTGTTGGCGCCCATGCCGCGCTCGCCCTCGAACCAGACCCACTTGCGCGCCCGTCCCGCGTGGCCAGATACAGTACGGCCATCCTGGCTGCACACGACGATCTTCACCTTGTCCTCCTTCCGGCGGCCGGCGTTCGCCTTTGCCTGTCGATCTTGCTCACAGTGCGACAGCAATTTTCGCGCCACAAGCGCGCGACTCGATCGAGCGTGTCGCAATCTCCTGCGTTTCCGTCGTCCCGGTCGTTGGCCCGCGCCCGCCGTGGGTTTGTGCCGAAAATTCAGGCTGGGGGCCGTTTCCTCGCCGCCGCGCCCGGTTCAGTTGGGCGAAGCGGGCGCGATGTGATAGGACGGTTGGTAGATTTTCGCCCGCAACAGATCAGACGTTCAGCACACGCTCATGGCCGGCCATTCTCAGTTCAAGAACATCATGTATCGCAAGGGCGCGCAGGACGCGAAGCGCGCCAAGGTTTTCACCAAGCTCATTCGGGAACTTACCGTTTCGGCGCGCAGCGGACTAGCCGATCCAGCGGCCAATCCGCGGCTGCGCTCGGCGGTGATCGCGGCGCGCACGGCGAACATGTCGAAAGACACGATCGAGCGGGCGATCAAGCGCGGTTCCGGCAGTGAGGGCGGCGATCAATACGAAGAGGTGCGCTACGAGGGCTTCGGTCCGGGCGGCGTTGCCCTGATTGTCGAAGCGTTGACCGACAATCGCAACCGCACCGCAAGCGAGGTGCGCACGGCGTTCGGCAAGCACGGTGGTACCCTCGGCGAAAGTGGTAGCGTCAGCTTCATGTTCGAACGGGTAGGCCTGGTGCAGTACCCGGCATTGAGCGCCGACGCCGAGGCGATGTTCGAGGCGGCCCTCGAGGCCGGCGCCGACGACGTGCAGTCTTCCGAGGGCGGGCACGAGGTTTTCTGTGCGCCGGACGACCTCAACCTCGTTCGCGACGCGCTCGAGCAGCGATTCGGCGCCGCCGATGCCGCGCGCCTCGACTGGCGGCCGCGGACCTCGATTCCGGTGAGCGAAGAGGATGCCGAGATCCTGTTCAAGCTCCTCGGCGCGCTCGACGACAGCGACGACGTGCAGCGGGTTGCCGCCAATTTTGATGTGGCCGACGATGTGCTCGAACGGCTTGGCCGCTGAAGGCTGAGGCGTGCGCCTGCTGGGTCTCGATCCGGGTTTGGGTGCCACGGGCTGGGGGGTGATCGATTACGACCATGGCCGGCTGGTGCACGTCGCCTGCGGCGTGGTCAAAACGGATGCCAGCCGCTCGCTGGCGGATCGCCTCGTGCAGTTGGCCGACGGGCTGGAGGCGGTGATTGTGGGCTGGCGGCCAGAGGAAGCGGCGGTCGAGGAAACGTTTGTCAACCGCAACGCCGTCTCGACCTTGCGTCTTGGCCAGGCACGGGGAATCGCCCTGCTGGTGCCCGCGCGCGCCGGCCTGCCGGTGAGCGAATATCTGCCGAATTTGGTGAAGAAGACGGTGGTGGGAACCGGTCACGCGGCCAAGGAGCAGGTGCAGATGATGGTGGCGAGGCTGCTGCCCGGCGCACGGCTGACAAGTGCCGATGCCGCGGACGCGCTTGCCGTCGCCATCTGCCACGCCCACCATCGCGGCCGGTCGGCCCTGATCGCGGCTGCGCGCTCGTGATCGCCAAGATCACCGGCCGTGTCGATACCGTCGCCGACGGCTCGGCGGTGATCGATGTCGGCGGAATCGGTTATCTCGTCTTCTGTTCGGCGCGGACCTTGCGGCGGCTGGCGGAGGGCACGGAAGCGGCGCTGCTGATCGATACCCACGTGCGCGAGGACGGGATCAACCTCTATGGGTTCGTCGATTCTCTCGAACGGGCGTGGTTTCGCTTGCTGATCACCGTCCAGGGCGTCGGACCGAAGGCGGCGCTGGCAATTCTGAGCGTGGCGGCGCCGGCGGATCTGGCGTTCGCCATCGCTGCCGGGGACCGGGCGGTGCTGACCCAGGCGTCCGGCATCGGCGCCCGGCTCGCCCAGCGCATCGCCACCGAGCTGAAGGACAAGGCGGCGGCGATGACACTGCCGGCGGGCATGGGCTCGCTGGTAGGCGCGGTTTCGATCGCCGCCACGACGGACGGAGCAGGATCGGTGGGCGCGGCGGCGGACGCGGTCTCGGCGCTGGTCAATCTCGGGTTTCGTCCCGTCGAGGCGCACACCGCCGTGGCTACGGCTGCGGGCCGCCTTGGCGAGGGCGCCGCTCTTGATGCGCTGATCCGCGCCGGGCTTGCCGATCTCGCCAAACGCGAGCCCGGACCGTGAGCCGAAACGAAGCCGACGACGCCGGACGGCCGCTGATCGCGGGGACCCGGCAGGTCGAAGATGGCACCGAAACCGGCCTGCGCCCGGCCTCGCTCGGCGATTTCGTCGGCCAGAAGGCGGTTTGCCGCAACCTGCGCGTGTTTGTCGAAGCGGCGCGCGGGCGTGGCGAGCCGCTCGATCACGTCCTGCTGCACGGACCGCCCGGTCTCGGCAAGACGACCTTGGCCCAGATCGTCGCTCATGAACTCGGTGTCGGCTTTCGTGCGACGTCCGGTCCGGTCATCGCCAAGCCGGGTGATCTCGCGGCGATTCTCACCAATCTCGAGCCGCGCGACGTCCTGTTCATCGACGAAATCCATCGGTTATCGCCGGTCGTCGAGGAAATCCTCTATCCGGCGATGGAGGACGGCAAGCTCGACCTGATGATCGGCGAAGGACCGGCGGCGCGCACGATCCGCATCGATCTGCCGCCGTTTACCCTGGTTGCGGCGACGACGCGGGCCGGCCTGATCACCACGCCGCTGCGCGAGCGTTTCGGCATTCCGCTGCGCCTCGACTTCTACGACGTCGACGAGCTCGAGCACATCGTCCGGCGCGGCGGGGCGTTGTTGCGCATGGCCATGACCGCGGACGGCGCCCGTGAGATTGCTGCGCGCGCGCGCGGCACGCCGCGGGTGGCGATCCGCCTGCTGCGCCGGGTGCGCGACTTCGCCAGCGTCGGCGGCGTGCGCGAGGTTGACCGCACCGCCGCCGACGCGGCGTTGAACCGTCTTGACGTCGATGGGCGCGGACTCGACGCTATCGATCGCCGCTACCTGCGTTGTATCGCCGACTTCTATCGCGGTGGTCCGGTGGGGGTGGAGACGCTGGCGGCGGCACTGGCCGAGGAGCGCGATACCATCGAGGACGTCATTGAGCCCTTCTTGATCCAGCAGGGCTTGTTGCAGCGCACGCCGCGTGGGCGGATGCTGGCGGATCTCGCTTACGCCCATCTCGGCTTGGTGCGCCCGGTCGGCTTCGCGCCGGCGCAGTTCACGCTGAGGATCGATGATGACGCCTGAGCCGTCGACGGGAATCGTTTCAGGGGAGGTTCACCTCTTCCCGATTCGTGTCTATTTCGAGGATACCGACGCTGGCGGGGTCGTCTATCACGCCAACTACCTGCAATTTGCCGAGCGGGCGCGCACCGAGATGCTTCGCAGTATCGGGTTTGCACAATCGCGGCTGGCGGCACAGACCGGGGTGTTTTTCGTCATGCGCCGTTGCGTTGCTGATTTTCTTGTACCGGCGCGGCTTGACGACCATCTTGTCGTCGCGAGCCGCTTGGTTGCGCTGCGTGGCGCGTCGCTCGATCTTGATCAAACGGTCATGCGTGACGGCTTGGAGCTTGCGCGATTTGCGGTCAAGCTCGCCTGCATGTCTCAGGCGGGCCGCGCCGTGCGGATGCCCTCGGCGGTCCGGGCGGCGTTCGCGGCGATCTCGGGAAACTTCTGGTCGGACGATGGAAAATAACGTGGTTGATGCGGTGGCGCTGGGCGGCACGGCTGCGGCGCATGGGCTTTCCCCGTGGACGCTGTTCATGAACGCCGACTGGGTGGTCAAGTTCGTCATGGTCGCCCTGCTGTTCGCCTCGGTCTGGTGTTGGGCGATCATCTTCGAGAAGAGTTTCAGCCTGCGGCGTCTGAACGCGCGCGCCGACCGGTTCGAGCAGGCATTCTGGTCGGGAAGCGCCGTTGATGATCTCTACGACCGGATTGGCGGGCATCCACCCGACCCGATGTCGGCGGTTTTCGTCGCCGCGATGCGGGAATGGCGGCGGACGGCCGCCAAGCACCAAGGGGATTCCATCCCCGCGGAGACGCTCGGCCAGCGGATCGAGCGGGTGATGCAGCTCACCGCCTCGCGCGAACTCGACCGCATCGAGCGCTACATGACGTTTCTTGCCTCGACCGGCTCGACCGCGCCGTTCATCGGCCTGTTCGGAACCGTGTGGGGCATCATGAACAGCTTCCAGGCGATCGGCGCGACGAAGAACACCAGCCTTGCCGTCGTCGCTCCCGGTATCGCCGAGGCGCTCTTTGCCACGGCGCTCGGTCTGCTCGCCGCGATCCCGGCGGTGCTTGCCTACAACAAGCTGTCGCGTGATCTCGATCGTTATGCCGGGCGGCTGAACGGCTTTGCCGGCGAGTTCCTGGCGATTCTCGCTCGCCAGATCGACGATCGGCGCTGAGCGTGGGCGCTACGACGCGCGAGCGCGGCGGCGGGCGCTTCGGACGCCGCCAGACCCGGCCGATGTGCGACATTAACGTCACGCCGATGGTCGACGTGATGCTGGTGCTCTTGGTTATCTTCATGATCACCGCCCCGTTACTGACTGCCGGGGTTCAGGTCGACCTGCCGAAGACGTCTGCGGCGGAAATCCGCGGACAGGACGAACCGGTCGCGGTGACGATCGACGCTCGCGGCCGGATTTACATTCAAGAAACCGAGGTCACGCTCGATTCGCTGGCGCCACGGCTGACGGCGGTGACCCAGAACAACCGCGATGTCCGGGTTTTCGTGCGTGGCGATCAGGCGATCCCATATGGACAGGTAATGGCGGTCATCGGCGCGGTTCACACCGCAGGCTTCACCAAGGTCGCGCTGCTGTCGCAGCCCGCCGATGCGTCGCCAGCGAGCCGGTCCCGAGAATCGAAAGCGCGCGGACAACCCTGACCGATCATGCGTCGCCCTTTTGCCGGTTCTGTCGTCCTTCATCTGATCGTCCTGTTGGTGGCCCTTTTCGGCCTGCCGGCAAAAGCGCCGCCGCCGCCGCCGGAAGACGAGCCGATCGTTGTCGAGTTCGCTCCGGTCTCTACTCAGGCCAATCCGCCGGCGGCGGCACAGATCGTGCCGCAAACACAGGCGCAAAGGCCGGTGCCGCCGGCGGCGGCGAAACCGCAGCCACCGCAGCCCAAGGCCGAGGTCGCGGAGCAGCCCGAGCCGCGTCCGGAAGCCGCGCCGGCGCGCTCGGCCGAATCGCGATCGTTACCTAAGCCGGAGACCAAAGCCGAGGCGAAGGTCGAACCGAAACCCGAGGCCAAGCCGCGCCCGAAGGCGGAAGCGGCGGCCGCCAAGCCGGAGCCGAAGGCGGAACCGCGGCCGGAACCGAAGGCCGAGCCCAAATCTGAGCCCAAGCCTGAAGCCAAGCCGCAGGTGAAAGCCGAGCGGAAAACCGAGGCGAAGCCGGAGGCAAAACCAGAGGCGAAGCCGGAACCGAAGCCCGAAGCAAAGCCGGAAGCGAAGCCTGTCGCGAAAGCCGAGGCGAGGCCGGAAGCAAAGCCAGATATCAAACCGAAGACGGCACCGGCACCGGTTGAAGAGAAGCCAAAGCCAGCACCGGCGAAGGTCGCGCAGGCGCAACCCAAGGCCGCGGCGGCCAAGCCGAAAGCCGAGGAGGCAGAGCCTGCCAGCGATTTTACGTCCGTGCTGAAGACCGTCGACGAGATCAAGCGGCAGAGCGGCAAAACGGTCGACAAGCCGGCGAAACCCACGCCTCCGCTGTCGAAAACGGCGGCCAACGATGGTGAGCCGGCCTTTACCTCGCAGGTGGCGCAGGCGCTGAAGAGCACATCTCCGGCGCAGAACAAGTCGTCGCTGCCGGTGACCTCAAGCGAGATCGATGCTGTCCGTCGGCAGATCGGCCAGTGCTGGAACCTGCCGGCGGGGGCCAAGGATGCGGAGAACCTTGTCGTCTCGATCCGAGTCGAGATGAACCCGGATGGCACGCCGCGCACGGCCGTGGTCGAGAACGCGGGACAGGGAAGGGGCAGCCCGTTTTATCAGGCGGCGGCGGACAGCGCGCGGCGTGCGGTCTTGAACCCGCGCTGCCAGCCGTTCAAATTGCCGCCTGAGAAATACGACCACTGGAAAACCATGACGCTGATCTTCAATCCGAAGGAGATGTTCGGAACATGATGCGGGCTTGGATGGTTACCGGCGGGCTCCGCCTCGTCGCCCTTGCGCTCGTGCTGCTGGTGTTGGCCTTGCGGCCGGCGGCGGCGGACCTGCGCATCGACATTACGCGCGGCGTCGTCGAGCCACTGCCGATCGCCATCGTACCGTTCGATGGTACCAGTCCGGACACGCAGCAGGTCGGCAGTGATATCAGCTCGGTGATCTCCGCCGATCTCGACCGCTCGGGGCTGTTCCGCCCGATTGATCCAAAGGCGTTCATTCAAACGCAGATCTCGATGGACTCGCTTCCGCGCTTCGGCGACTGGCGCGTGCTGAACGCGCCGGCTTTGGTCTATGGCCGCGTGACCCGGGCCGACGACGGCCGCCTGAAGGTCGAGTTTCGCTTATGGGATGTGTTCGCGGAGCAGCAGCAGGCAGGGCTGGCGTATTTCACCGCGCCGGCGAACTGGCGGCGGATCGCCCATATCATCGCCGACGCCATCTACAAGCGCATCACCGGCGAGGATGGTTACTTCGATACGCGCATCGTCTATGTCGCCGAAAGCGGTCCGCTCACCAAGCGGATCAAGCGGCTGGCGATCATGGACCAGGACGGCGCCAATCATCGTTATCTCACCGATGGCTCGACACTCGTCTTAACCCCGCGATTCTCGCCATCGCTGCAGGAGATCACCTATCTCGCCTACGGCAAGGACACGCCACGGGTTTACATCCGTGACATCGATACCAACCGCCAGGAGGCTGTCGGCGACTTCCCCGGAATGTCGTTTTCACCGCGATTCTCTCCCGATGGCGAACGGCTCGTGCTCAGTTTGGTCAAGGACGGCAACTCGGAAATCTACACCGTCGATCTGCGCACGCGCGCCAGTCGGCGCCTGACCAACAATGCCGGGATCGATACCTCGCCCTCCTACGCGCCGGACGGCCGCCAGATCGCCTTCAATTCGGATCGTGGCGGCTCGCAACAGCTCTATGTCATGGACGCGGACGGTGGCAACGTCCGGCGAATCAGCCATGGCCAGGGACGCTATTTCACGCCGGTCTGGTCCCCGCGCGGCGATTTGATCGCCTTTACCAAAATTCTCGGTGGCAAGTTTTCGATTGGCGTGATGAACCCCGATGGCAGTGGCGAGCGCACGCTGGCCGAAGGCTTTCATGTCGAGGGGCCGACCTGGGCGCCAAACGGCCGGGTGCTGATGTATTTTCGCCAGGAACCCACCGAGAGTTCTGGGGTTGGCGGCCGGTCTCGTTTGTATTCGATTGACTTGACGGGCCGGAACGAGCGCGAAATTCCAACGCCAACCGATGCGTCCGATCCGGCATGGTCGCCGCTTCACCCCTAACGCCGGTTTCCGCGCTTGCGGGTACCGGTTTCGGCGGAGCTTGCAGGGCGCGCGCGCGCGTTGCAGTGTTCATCGGTCGTTTCGCCACGCGGGACGAAGTCGGCACACGCGCGGCAGGGCGCGTTGGCGTGTGGCTGGTTTGACGCGCAGGAGGACAGCAAGGTGATGTTGAAGAGATTGTTGGCGTTGTCGATGATCGTGCTGGTCGTCGCCGCCTGTGAAACGACGCCGGAAGACACCAGCGCCACCGGCGCCAGCGCCAGCGGCGGGGGGAGCGGGACGACGGGCACGTCGGGAATTCCGTCTTCCGGCGGTTATACGACATCCGGTCTTTCTGGAACGGGAGGGCAGCGGGGCATACCGGGCGATCCCGCCGAGGTCGAGCGCCAGATCGCCTCCACGGGGGATACGGTCTATTTCGCCTTCGACAGCTATTCGCTGGATTCGTCAGCCCAGCAGGCCCTCGACCGTCAGGCGGCGTTGCTGCTCAAGTACACTGGGATCACGGTGACGATCGAAGGACACACGGACGAGCGCGGCACGCGGGAGTATAACATCGCTCTGGGCGATCGCCGGGCGACGGCTGTGAGGGACTATCTCGTGGCGTACGGCATTGATGCGGCGAGCATTCGGACGATTTCGTACGGCGAGGAGCGGCCGGCGGTGCTCGGATCGAGCGAAGCGGCTTGGGCGAAGAACCGGCGCGGGGTGACCGTCGTGACTGGCGGCGCGCCCTCAAGTTGACGCGATGCACCAATTGTGCAGCCGCTCGCGATCCGGCGAGCGGCAGGGGGTGGGACCGCGTGCCCGGCCGGATGCAATAATGCCGGGCGTGGGCGTGAAGGACGGGCATGAACATCGGGACTGAAGACGTGAACTCTGCCAGAACGGGACAAGACGGGGGCCGCAGTCTTGATCGGCGGGCGCGTCTGGCCATGATCGCCGGCACCGCTCTGAGTGTTGTGGCAGCATTGGCGGCGGCGCCGGAACCGGTGCGCGCGCAGGGATCCGAGCCACGGTTGCTGATTCCGGCTCCCGGCGATATTGCGCCGCGGTCTTCTGGCGTTTCGCCGATGGCGCCTTCCGGGCCAGCACCGGTCGGTCAGTCGGCAGGAAGTCAGGCGGTAAGTCCGGTATCGCCGGTGGCACCGCCGGCGACCGCGCGGCTGGACGTGCGCATGACCCAACTCGAGCAAGACATGCGCTCACTGACCGGCCGGCTCGAAGAGGTGACCTATCAGTTACGCAAGCTCGATGAACGATTGAGCAAGTTCGCTTCCGATACCGAGTTCCGGTTCAGCCAGCTCCAACCGGCCGAGGCGGATACCGCCAAGGGCGGCGGGACACCCGTGGCCGCGCCATCGGCTCCGCCGGCAGGTGCGGCCACCTCGTCCAGCGAGACACGCACGCCGGCGCCCGCAAGCGCGCCCAGGTCGCCGCGCGAGCAATATGCGCAGGCGTTCACGCTGATGCAGAACCGAAACTATCCGGATGCGGCGGCCGGATTCAGTGCGTTTCTGAGCGCCAATCCCGACGATCCCCTGGCCGACAACGCCCGCTATTGGCTGGGCGAAACCTATTACGCTCGTGGAGACTACGCCAAAGCCGCGGAAACCTTTCTCGATGGCTACGAGAAGAACAAGACAAGCGCGAAGGCACCGGACACGCTGCTCAAACTGGGAATGTCCCTGGCCGGTCTCGACAAGCCGAAGGAGGCTTGCGCCAGTTTCCGCGAGTTGAAACGGGCCTTCCCCAATGCCTCCGATGCCGTCAAGCAGCGGGCCGAGCAAGAAAGCAAGCGAATCAACTGCACCTGAGCGTAACCGATACCGTGGCCGGTGCCACGCTGATTGATACCGTGGCCGGTGCCGCGCGTTTTGAATTTGCGATCGCTCCCGCTCTCACTGAGCCTGTGGCCGATGCTGCGCTTGTCCGGGACTTCGTTGCGGCGATGGATGCGTTTGCCCCGTTCGAGGCGGCACCGCGCCTGGCCATTGGCGTGTCCGGAGGTGCGGACAGTCTTGCCCTGTGCCTGCTCGCCGATGCGTGGGCGCGGGCGCGTTCGGGTGCGGCGGTGGCCCTGATCGTCAATCATAACCTCAGGCCGGCATCAGCGATGGAGGCGGCGGGCGTTGGCGAATGGATGGCGCGGCGCGGCATTGCCTATCAAATTCTGCCGTGGACGGAACCTAAGCCGGTAACCGGCGTACAGGCGGCGGCGCGGCAGGCGCGCTACCGGCTGCTGTGCGCGTGGTGCCGCGCCGAGGGCGTCTTGCATCTGCTCCTCGGTCACCACGCACGCGATCAGTTGGAGACGGTACTGTTTCGTGCCAGTCGCGCCAGCGGGGTGAGGGGGCTGGGCGGCATGCCGGCAATTTCGCACGCTGGCGGTGTGCGGCTGCTTCGCCCGCTGCTGTCGGTCGATCCCGCCCGGCTGCGCTCGGCGCTGGCGGCGTGGCGCCAGCCGTGGATCGACGATCCGAGCAATTACGATGTGCGGTTCGCGCGAACCCGCATCCGTGCGCTACTCCAGGCGCCGGACGCGGGGGCCATTCTTTCGGCGACCTCCGCCGTCGCGGCGCAAGCCGACACGGCGCGATTGGAGATGATGGCCGCCGTTGTCGCGTTCGTCGCGCGCGGTTGTCGGGTGCATCCGGCGGGACTGGTGACCATTGATCGCACCCGCCTGATTGCCGCGCCGGCGGAGGTCGCCATTCACGCGCTGGCCCGCCTGCTGGCGATGGTGGGCGGCGAGCCGCACGAATGCGCCGCCGACGCGATTCGCCGCCTCTACCGCCGGCTTGGCGGTGAGGGGGAAACCGGGGCGACGCTCGGCCGGTGCCGGCTGAAAATCGGCGCCCGCGAGGTCACGGTCTGCCGGGAACGGCGGCACCTGCCGGCACCGATGCCCATCGCTCCTGGCGACGACATTTTGTGGGACGGCCGCTTCCGGGTGCACCTTTCCTCGCGCGCGGCGTTGTTGGAACCGCTCGTCATCCGCCCGACATCCGCCCAGGATTTGCGGCAGATACATGCCGAGATCGCGAGGCGTCCTCGTCCCGCGGGTGAGTCGGCAAAACGTTTCGAGCCGCCGGCCCTTGCCTGGCCGACTCTGCCGATCCTATCTGATAGCAAGGGCGTAGCGATTGCGCCGCATTGCGGATATGTACGGGAAGATCGTGCTCTGGCACACGCAACGGTGGCAAAAGTCGTATGGAGCCCTCGCCAGGGTCTTACCGGACGAGGGTATTTCCTTGGATGACAAATTTCGACTATTATTTTAGGAACATATGGTTTGGCGAACGTCAAGTCCCCGTGCTGGGTATGGGGTACCTCAACGCGGCATCGCAATGGCGGTACAGGACCGCGTTGGGGGCGAGATTTTGGCGATGCTCGACGGACCAGGCGGCGGAGGATGGTATGAACCGAGAGCGGCGAGGGAAGCCGGAGAGGCGCTTCGTCGACGTCGGAGTGCCGTCAGCGTGTAAAACCCATCAGCGCCGTGGGGCCTTCTCTCCACAGAAAGGCAGGACGAGACCGTGAATATCGGCCGCAATCTCGCACTCTGGGTGATCATCGCGCTGCTGGTGTTCGCCTTATTCAATTTGTTTCAAGGCTCCTCACCCAGGACCGGACAGCAGCCGTACGCGTATTCGGATTTCCTCTCGCAGGTGGAAAGCGGCGAGGTTCGCGAGGTCACGGTCAAGGGCCGGCAAATCACTGGTGTGTTTCGAGACGGTCGCACGCTGTCGACATACGCCCCGGACGATCCCGGATTGATCGCCCGCCTGCAGAAATACGGCGTGCGGATCACCGCCCAGCCGGTCGACGACGGCTCGCCGACGTTCTGGAGCGTGCTGATCTCATGGTTCCCGATGCTGCTGCTGATCGGCGTTTGGGTCTTTTTCATGCGCCAGATGCAGTCGGGCGGCGGCAAAGCGATGGGGTTCGGCAAGAGCCGGGCGCGGCTTTTGACCGAGAAGACCGGGCGGGTGACCTTCGAGGACGTCGCCGGTATCGACGAGGCGAAGCAGGAACTTGAAGAGGTGGTCGAGTTCCTCAAGGACCCGCAGAAATTTCAGCGACTGGGCGGCAAGATTCCCAAGGGCTGTTTACTCATCGGGCCGCCAGGAACCGGAAAGACCCTGCTCGCCCGCGCCATCGCCGGTGAGGCGAATGTGCCGTTCTTCACCATCTCGGGCTCGGACTTCGTCGAGATGTTCGTGGGCGTCGGCGCCTCGCGCGTGCGCGATATGTTCGAGCAGGGCAAGAAGAACGCGCCGTGCATCATCTTCATCGATGAGATCGACGCCGTCGGCCGGCACCGCGGTGCCGGACTGGGTGGCGGTAACGACGAGCGCGAGCAGACGCTGAACCAGCTTCTCGTCGAAATGGACGGGTTCGAATCGAACGAAGGGGTAATTCTCATCGCCGCGACTAACCGGCCGGACGTTCTCGATCCGGCGTTGCTGCGGCCCGGCCGTTTTGATCGTCAGGTCGTCGTGCCGAACCCGGATATTCTTGGGCGCGAGCAGATCCTCAAAGTGCACATGCGCAAGGTGCAAGTGGGCACAGACGCCGACGCGCGGGTCATCGCCCGGGGAACACCTGGTTTTTCTGGCGCTGACCTCGCCAATCTGGTCAACGAGGCGGCGCTGATTGCCGCCCGCATCGGCAAGCGCCTGGTGACGATGGAGGACTTCGAGGCAGCGAAGGACAAAGTGTTGATGGGCGTTGAGCGCCGCTCAATGGTGATGACCGAGGATGAAAAGAAGCTCACAGCCTACCACGAGGCTGGACATGCTCTCGTCGGCCTCTACGTTCCGAAGCACGATCCGCTGCATAAGGTCACGATTATTCCGCGTGGGCGCGCGCTGGGTGTCACCATGTCGCTGCCCGAACGGGATCGCTACAGCTATTCCCGTCTCGAGCTGGAATCCAAGCTGGCGGTCATGTTTGGTGGGCGTATCGCCGAGGAATTGATCTTCGGACCACAAAACGTCACCACCGGAGCCGGTAATGATATCCGCCAGGCGACCGAGATGGCACGGCGGATGGTCACCGAATTCGGCTTCAGTGACAAGCTCGGGCCGCTGCGTTACAGCGACAACCAGGAGGAGATCTTCCTTGGGCACGCAGTCGCACAGCAAAAGCACGTATCCGACGCGACGGCACGGCTGATCGACGAGGAGGTGCGTCGTCTCGTTGACGAAGCGGAAGCGTTGGCGCGGCAGATCCTGAACGAGCACCGGGACGACCTGGAGTCGATCTCCGGTGCGCTGCTCGAGTATGAGACGTTGTCCGGCGAGGAGGTTTCGGCTCTGTTGCGCGGCGAGCCGGTAATACGTCCGGACCCGCGCGACGACACCAAGGATACTGGCCGGCGGACCTCCGTGCCGACCAGTGGTAAGAAGAGCGGCAAGGAGCCGCGCGGCGGCTTCGAAGCGGAACCGCAGCCCAACAGTTGACCGAAACGGCTGCATGATGAGGGGGGGCGCCGTCACGGCGGCAGGCGACGGACGGCGCGGCTCGACGGCGGGCGACGGCGCGGCTGGCCCCAGAGGCGCGCGGGACGCGGTTTCGCCGAACGCTCTACGGGACACAGTTCCGCTCACTCCGGCACGCTCATTCGCCGGTCTGGCACTCGACCGACCGCTGATCATGGGCATCGTGAACGTTACGCCGGACAGCTTTTCCGACGGGGGTCAGACGCTTGATCCAAAGGCGGCTATCACCCGTGGAAAGGCTATGCTCGCCCTCGGCGCCGATCTCATCGATGTCGGCGGTGAATCGACGCGGCCGGGCGCGGAGCCGGTGGCGGTCGAGGAGGAGAGAGACCGCGTCGTCCCGGTGATCCGCGCGCTCGCGGCTGTGGGCGCGAGCGTTTCGGTCGATACGCGCCATGCCGCGGTCATGCGCGATGCCATCATCGCGGGTGCGACCATCGTCAACGACATCAGCGCGCTCGCCGGCGATCCGCTGTCGCTATCGCTCGTCGCCGATGCCGGCGTGGGGATCATCCTGATGCATATGCAGGGCGATCCGCGGACCATGCAGGTGGAGCCGCGCTATACCGATGTCGTCGGCGATGTCTACGACTGGCTCGGCGCCCGCGTGGATGCCTGTCTCGCAGCTGGTATAAGCCGCGATCGCATCGCCATTGATCCCGGAATCGGCTTCGGAAAAACACTCGAACATAATCTCGCCCTTCTCGGCCGGCTTGATGTTTTCCGCGCGCTCGGCTGTGCTCTGACCGTTGGCCTGTCGCGCAAAAGTTTCATTGGCCGGCTCAGTCGCAAAGAGCCGCCAGACAGGCGATTACCGGGGTCGTTGTCCGCGGCGCTTGCGGCAGCGGCGGCGGGCGCGCACATCCTGCGCGTTCACGACGTCGGCGAAACGTGGCAGGCGCTGCACGTCTGGCAGGCTATTGCTGACGCACGTCAAAGCGGATAAGCCTTTCGGGCGCGGATTGCGGGGGCGGGCGGGCGCGGTGTAATGCCTGTCACTGCGCGGGGCCTCGGGAGCGGGCATCCTGTTGCCACGTCCTTCAGCGTCGTCGGGGAAGAAGGAAACCATGCGCAAGCGGCTTTTTGGTACGGACGGTATTCGCGGCACTTCCAACTGCGAGCCGATGACGGCGGATATCGCCCTCAAGGTCGGCATGGCTGCCGGCTGCCAGTTCCGTCGCGGTAATCACCAGCACCGGGTACTGATCGGCAAGGACACGCGCCTTTCCGGCTACATGCTCGAGGCGGCGTTGACCGCCGGCTTCATTTCCGTGGGTATGGACGTCATCATCGTCGGCCCGATGCCGACGCCGGCGGTGGCGATCCTGACGCGCTCGATGCGCTGCGATCTCGGCGTGATGTTGTCCGCCTCACACAATCCCTTCGAGGACAACGGAATCAAGCTGTTTGGCCCCGATGGCTTCAAGCTGTCCGACGCGGTCGAGGACGCCATCGAAGGGCACATGAATAATGGTCTCAACCGCTACCTTTCCCCGCCGGCCAAGCTTGGCCGCGCCAAGCGCCTGCAGGACGTGCACGGCCGTTACATCGAGTTCGTCAAGCACACCTTCCCCAAGGGATGCACCCTCACTGGCCTGCGCATCGTTCTCGACTGCGCCAACGGCGCCGCGTACAAGGTCGCGCCGGAGATCCTGTGGGAGCTGGGCGCCGAGGTGATTCCGATCGGGATCAGCCCCGACGGCACCAACATCAATCGCGACTGCGGCTCGACGTCTCCGGATGCGATGCGCAAGGCGGTGCGGGAATACCGGGCCGATTTCGGCATCGCGCTGGACGGCGACGCCGACCGGGTGCTCATTGCCGACGAGGAGGGCGTGCTGGTCGATGGTGATCAGCTCATGGCGGTGATCGCCAATCATTGGCGGACGAGCGGCCAGTTGAAGATGGGCGGGCTCGTTGCCACCGTCATGTCGAACATGGGGCTGGAGCGCTACCTCGGCGGCATCGGCCTGACGTTGGAGCGCACGCGGGTAGGCGATCGCTACGTCGTCGAGCACATGCGTGAGCACGGTTTCAACGTCGGCGGTGAGCAGTCCGGCCACATCATCCTCAGCGACTATACCACAACCGGCGATGGCCTGATCGCCGCCCTGCAGGTCCTGGCTGTGGTTCTTGGATCAAACCGGCGGCCAAGCGAGGTCTGCCGGGTGTTCGAGCCGCTGCCGCAGCTTCTGCGCAGCGTCCGCTTCAACGGCGGTCAGCCGCTCGACGAAGTGCAAGTCAAGGACGCCATCGGTGAATGCGAGCGGCGGCTGGGAAATAGCGGGCGCCTGCTGATCCGCAAGTCCGGTACCGAACCGGTGATCCGGGTGATGGCCGAAGGCGAAGACGAAACGCTGGTGAGCGCGATCGTCGAGGACCTGTGCAGCGTGATCCGTGCCGCCGCTGCCTGAGCAACGATCGCCAAAGCCAGGACTCCGCCCGCCACGGGCATCGCAGGACGCATCGCCGGGGTCGTCCGGCTGGACCGAGCCTGAGCGTGGATCGCAAGCAGCCTGCGGCCGCGTCTTGATCATCGCCGGATCGGATTCCGGCGGTGGTGCCGGTATTCAGGCGGACATCAAGACGGTCATGGCGCTGGGCGGCTATGCTACCACGGCGATCACGGCGCTGACCGCGCAGAACACCCAGGGCGTCGTCGCCGTGCACGATGTGCCTGCGGCGTTCATCGCCCTGCAGATCGAGCTTGTGCTCGCCGACATCGGGGCGGATTGCATCAAGATTGGCATGTTGAGCCGTCCCGACGTCGTTGATGCCGTTTGCGACGTCCTGGCGACGCAGGCTCAAGGCGTTCCCGTCGTCGTCGATCCGGTCATGATCGCCAAGGGCGGGCACTCTTTACTGGACGCTGCCGCCGTTGAGCACGTGCGTCGACGCCTCCTGCCCATGGCGTACGTGCTCACGCCGAACCTGCCGGAAGCCGAGGCGCTCGCTGGCGCCGATGACCTTGGCCGGGTCGAACTGGCGCAGCGCCTGCTCGATCTTGGTCCGAAGGCGGTGCTGTTAAAGGGCGGCCATGCTACCGGCCCGATCGTCGTCGACGTCCTGGTGCAGGGCGGTCGTGCGCCCGAGTCGTTCGCCAGTCCGCGCATCGAAACCCGGCATACGCACGGCACCGGCTGCACGCTCGCCTCGGCGATCGCCACCGGGCTGGCACAGGGGCTTGACGTTGCCGCCGCCGCGGCGCGCGCGCGTGCCTACGTCCTTGAGGCCATTCGCACCGCCCCCGGGTTCGGCAGCGGCCACGGGCCGCTCAATCACGCCCACGCCGTCCGGCCGTTCTTCGCGCAAGATTAATTGGCCAAATTAACGGTGCCCAGGTCTGCGTGAGCGAAGCTCCGGGTGAGCGCGCAATTCAGCCCAGCGCCTTGACGAGGCGGGCGATGGCGTCGCTACCAAGGGGCGAGATTTTCGTCTCGGATCGTCGCGCTTAGTTCATCTCCCGAAGGGCAAAGTCGTCCCCGGTACTTGCCTTGAAGACGGGTTGTTGCGGGCGGTAATAGCCGCTCCGTTCCGCCGCCTGCGGGAAACGATCGAGCGAATAGGTGGACACTTCAAGCACATCAACCTGACGGTCGCGGTTTCCCGTTTCCTGATCGGCTTTGCCGCTAAGGGCATCAAGCAGGACGCTGGTGAAAATCCCGTGGCCGCTGGTCGTTCCCTTCCGCGCCTCTTGCTCGCTCGTCGCGCCGGCCAGAATCACGCGGCCGCCGGACTTGACGAGTTGACCGGCGGCTGTCTCGGTCATGTCCTGGTCAAAATTGTCGCTGAAGTAGGAATCGATCGCCACGAGCATGCGCGTCGTCTGCAGACTGCGCAAGAGCCGTGCAAGTTCTTCATGGGTCAGCGCCGACTCGCGGATTCCCTGCAGCGTGAGGTCACGCAGGTCGTAGGGGAGGAAGTTGTACTTACCGTCGATATTGACGCCGTGGCCTGCAAGGAAAAGTAAACCGACGTCATCGGGCTGGGAGCGGGCGGCAATATCGTCGAACGCCTTCTTGATATTGCTGAGCGTTGCCTGCTCGTCGGTCAAAAGGATTGCATCGACCTTGTCGTAAACTCCGCGCGACTGATCGGACTGCATCATCTCAATGACTCCGCGCGCGTCCGCGACGGCATACTTGAGTTCATGGTCACGCGTGAGTTCGGGACTGGCGAACCGGTTGACACCGATCGCGATAAGACGAAGCGTTGGTTTTCCCGCCGCGGGCGTCGCGGTATTCATAACCGAGAAATGGATCTGTTCGTCGGGCGAGGACTCGATCTCGCCCGCCCCGTTTGTGGCCT
Source organism: Rhodospirillales bacterium (assembly GCA_016712595.1). Taxonomy (NCBI): domain Bacteria; kingdom Pseudomonadati; phylum Pseudomonadota; class Alphaproteobacteria; order Rhodospirillales; species Rhodospirillales bacterium. The sequence continues at coordinate 117,256 of JADJQT010000006.1, read as the reverse complement.
TTAGCACGAATTCGTTTTTGCCCGGCGCCAACTGCACCACGTAATCGTCGGAGCGCGCGCGGTTCTGGTCGCCGGTTGTGCGTCCGCCCGCGGCTGTCGGAACGGGCACGTTGTCTCGCAGAACTTGAATGTCGCCAAACCCCCCGCCGCGGTCCTCAGTCTGCACGCGCAGCGTGATCATCGGTGCGTCGACGCTCACGGCGGGCGCGTCCGTCAACCGTGCACCGCGACTTGTCGTACCCTGCGGGAAAGTCTGGCACTGCCGGCCCGCGTGCTCGTCCACGCAATACGCGGTGAGAGTCAGCAGCGGCGGAAGGCCGCGGTCGAGGATCTTGCTGGCGCCGCCGATGTGATCGATATAGGCGGCGATCGATGTGCCGGCCTCACCGCGAAACTTTCGTTTGACCAGGTCACGGCGGTAATAGCTTGAATAGACTTGGCCGACTTCGACAAAATCGACGCCCGCCGGCTGGCCGTGTTCGACGCGGTTGCGGTGGTATCCGATCAAAGCCTCGCCAGAGCCGCCATAATCATACAGTCCTTCCGGGGTCCACAGCACCCAGCTGTCTTCGTGCGGGACGACGAGCAGACTTACGATGATCTCTCCGGTCGCGCGGCTCAACCAGCGAATGGATCCGTCGCCGAGCCCGGCAACGACATAACGATCATCGGACGTCGTCGCGACCATCCATGCCGGGGAGGAAGTCTCTGTTTTCCATGAGATTACGCCGTCTTTAAAGAAGCGGACGGCGAAATCGCTGCCGATGGCCACCCCGCTGGCGTCGGTGGCAACGGCGACGCTTCGCGCCAGTTCGTTGGGATCGAGGCTCACCGGCTTACCGTTGATCTGGGGTCGCGGTTTATTTCGCCAATCGGTCACGGTTACGGTCTTGGCGGATACTTGCGGGCGGCTCAGGCCCGTGCGCGGTCCTGGCTGATGCTCGAGGCGACTTTTGGTGACATCGAAGCGCACACACTCCCGGCCACCTTGCTTAAGCCCGAAGTCGACGACATCGCCCGTTGCCGAGACGGCAAAGCAGCCATCGAATCCGTCGCGGAAGTCGGCTTGGCGGCGTTCGCGCAGGAGGCGTGAGCGCCCGTCGCCCTCAATCGTCCCCCAAGCCGGGTCGGCGGTCGCGAAGAGGACGCCGCCGCCGGGAAGGCCCCGCAGATCAGTAACGATGTCGCGTTCGCCCAAGGAGAGATCGGAGGCGGACCCCGGCTGCTTGATCGGCCATCGTCGAATAAAGCGTGCGCCGCCGTCCTTGCCGTAGGACCCGGCGCCGTAAAGCACCTCGCCGTCGGCGCTCCATCCGACAAGCGCCAGGGCGCCGCGTTGCTTTTCGCCGCCGGAAAGCTCTTTCACCGGCTTCAGGTCCTTTGCGCTAAGCAACATCGCCTGCGGGCGCGGGCCACCAGTTAGACCGACAGCGACGAGGGATGCGTCGGGACTGAATGCCACCTTGTAGGGCGTCACGCCCGCCGCCATTGGGACTTTGGCCAGCCGCTGCAATGCGGAATCGTAAAGACGCACACTGCCGTCTTGTGCTGACGCCACGACTCTGCCGTCGGCGGCGACGTCGATGGACATGACGGGTGCATTGAGGTCGTCGGCGACCGTGATGATGCGTTTGGCCGCGAAGTCGACGACGCGCAACCCCTTGTTGTCATCCAGCGCGACGAGGAGACGATCGTCGGAAAGAAAGGCCAGGTCGCGGACCGGGGCAGTCCCGCCCTGGCCGAAACCGATATTGCCGAGCCACCCCCCGGTCAAGGGATTGAAGACATACAACTTCGCGCTGCCGAACCACGTGAGCCCGGTAAATCCGCCGACGACGATTTTCTTTCCGTTGGGAGAGATCGCGACGGCGTGTATGCGGCCCTCGGGACCATCGCCGATCGGAATGCGCAACGTATAGAGCAGGGTGCCGTCGGCGAGCGACCAGACTCGGGCCGTCTTGTCGTCAGCGACCGTGATGACATGACTTTGCGCCGGATCAAGGACGAGCCGGTTAATGCGGGCGCCGTGGACGCCGGTCTCGACGCGCAGGATCGGAACCGACGAAAGATCACCCTCGGCACGGACCGGCGTGTCCACGCCGGCCACCAATAACAGCAGTAACGCTGTCAGGAAACGGCGCACGATCGCAGCCGCCACGCTAAGCCTGCACGACCGGTTTTTGCCGCCTGCCCACGATCGGGCTTATGAGGAGCATGGCGTGATAGTGTCCGCGTCCATCCAATGCCGCGAGATCAAAGCTGCTGCCGCTTTCCGCCTTGGCCGCCTCGATATTTCCATTGTAGGCCTGGACGCTGTCCTGGCTGCTTTCCGCGACGGTCATGACACGGGAGGTCGCTGTCGGCGGTGGCGGCGCTTTTGTTTTCTTCTTCGTTGCCACCTTCTTGGATCGCGACGACGAGGCAGGCGCAGGCTTTTCGCGGCTGGCAACGACAACGTCGTCCCTCTTATCGAGCTCGGTCGCTGCGTTCATGAATTCGGCATTGCGCTTTTGCATCTGCGCGCCGATCCGCTCGGCGTAGGCAATGTCCTGGTCGAAGAGCTGACGCTCACGGGACAGTTGCGCCCTGGCATCGGCCTCGCGCAAGGTTCCCTCGCGGTAGCTCCGCTTGATTGCGTTGGCCGCCGCCAATCGGCAGTCCCGGAGATTGGTAAATGCCGCGGTTGCGCGATTGACCTGAACGTTCTCTTTGGTCACGTCGTCGTAAACCGTTTTGACCAGGGCGTCACGATCGCTGATCGCCTGGGAACGGGCGGCGAAATAACCGCCGACGCCCCCGGTAATCATGCCGGCGGTGGCGCCGATCACCATATCACCCGCGTCATGCCGGACGAGATATCCCGCCAGCGCGCCGGTCAATCCGCCTGCGGCGGCACCGATCGCTGTCCCTTCAATCAGGGACTGGTTGAAATAATCGTCAACCGCCTTCAGTTCTCCACGCTGCGCCGCGCAGCTATCATTCTCGACCTCCATATAATGGGATGGTGCTGTCGAGCAACTTGCCAGCATACTCGCGCTGCCGGTCGCTAGCATAATCACACAATATCGCAAAATTTGCATGGACGAGCCCCCCGGCATGTCACACTGCTTTCTCGCTGCCTCACGAGACAACTCATAAATTGTACCATATGGGGCCAATAAGTTTGAAGTTGATTTCGCTTTTCATTGTGTTTTTGCCACAATCGTCGCGATCAGAGTCCGCGCCTCTGTCCGGTGGCGGTCGTGCACTCATTCGGCGCTCTTGTTCATGGCAAACCGAATAGATGACGCGCCGAAAGAACGAGCGGCATCGCTTTGCCGATGCAGGCGGCGACGGCCTCGGCGGCTCCGAGCGATCGGTCGCAGACGCCCTTCACCTTATCGAGGACGGAACAGGCGCCTTGCAGGGCGGATTCAATGTTCTTGCGCTCCTCCGGCGGCGGTTGTTCGGCGATCGCAAGGGCGGCGGCGACCGATTTGATCAGTTTCAGCGCCCCGATCTGCCGGAGGAGATCGCCGGTCATCTCATCCGTGATGTCCTCATCCAACCCCGGCGTTTCGTGCATCTTTGCCTGCAACCGGCGCAACGTCGCGCACAGTTCGTCGATCTCGTGCAAAAACCGCTGCTTGTCGTCCTCCTTCTTGAAGCCGGTGCTGATCGTCGTGGTCGTTGTCGTCGTTTGAATGACCTTGTCGCCGGCGACGATGTCACCACCGGCGCGAACGCTGACGTTCCCGCCCACACAGCCGAAATTGAAGCCGCCCTTGGCACTCACGGCCGGCGCAGCGGGTGATGGCGGAGCGTCGTGGCGCGTGCGTTGTTCAGGCTGACTGTGTTCGCGTTCCCACCTGGGTGCAGGCTCACTCGCCAATACGTCGAGCAGTCGCGAGTAATCAGGGGCGTCGTTGTCGGTAAGGTCGATATATTGGAGGCGGCGCAAACGAAAGGGTATCTCGCAATGTTCGTATACTATCGGAAGTATTCGCTTTTGCGCTTGAAGTGCGAATGACACTTCATCCATGACGTTCTGCGAACGGACAGACGCTGGGGAAAGAATGACGAGAAGTGTTCCGCAGTCTTCCAATGCCTGTTGGATCGACTGATCCCAACGCTCGCCCGGTGCTATGTCGAGTTGGTCAAGCCAGAGATTTATCCCAGCCGCGCGCAAATCTTTCGCCAGCCTTAGAACGTACTCCGAATTCGCACGGGCATAACTGAAAAAAGCCCTCGATTTTTTCATGGGTTATCACCGATGGCGAGAGGCTCCAAGATCGTTTCAGCGATTGCACTTGCGTTCTTAGTGCGCCGGATCGCCGGTCCCCGCGTCCGCCAACAGCGCGTTCAGCCCCAGCTTGGCGCGAAGCTCTGCGGAAATCTCCAGCGTGCACCACTCGTCTTCAACGCCAAAACGCTTTTGTTGCTCGTGCGAGAGCGGCCACGGCATCCGTGCGCAGGCGAGGTCGATCAGCTCGTGTCCACGCGGCGGTACCGCCCATGTGCGTGCCACGCTGCCTCCGGCTGTCAACACGGTACGACCGTCGAAGCTGAAGGCGGCGAAGGAGACATCGTTGTCATGAGGCAATACGGCGATTTCCTCGCCGGTCGCGGTATCCCACAGTCTGGCGGTCTTGTCCCGAGAGGCGGTGACGATGGTGCGACCGTCGGGACTGAAGGCAGCGGAAAGCACCCATCCGCCATGGCCGGTGAGGACGACGATCGCCTCGCCCGTCGCCGCATCCCACAAGCGCGCCGTCTTGTCGAGGGATGTTGTGACAATCGTGCGGCCATCGGGGCTGAACGCGGCGGAGGACACGTCGTTGTCATGACCGCGCAGCACGGCGATTGCCTTGCCGGTTTCCGCGTCCCACAGCCGCCCGGTCCGGTCCCGGGAGACGGTGACGACGGTGCGGCCGTCGGGGCTGAACGCGGCGGCGTAGACATCGCTCTCATGGCCCCGCAGCACGGTGATTTCCTTGCCGGTCGCCGCGTCCCAGAGGCGCCCGGTCCGGTCGCGGGAGGCGGTGACGATCTTACGCCCGTCGGGGCTGAACGCGGCGGCGTTCACGTCGTTTTCATGGCCGCGCAATACGGCGATGTTTTTGCCGGTCGCCGTGTCCCACAACCGTGCAGTCCTGTCGCGGGAGGCGGTAAGGACAGTGCGGCCGCCGGGGCTGAAGGCGATAGAGGACACATCGCCCTCGTGGCCGCGCAGGATCGCGATTTCCTGATCGGTTTTTGTATCCCACAGCCGCGCCGTCTTGTCGCGGGAGGCGGTGGCAACGGTATGGCCATCGGGGCTGAAGGCGACGGCAGTGACATCATTGTCATGGCCGCGCAGCACCGCGATGCCTTTGCCGGTTGCCACGTCCCACAGCCGCGCGGTCTTATCCGCGGACGCGGTGACGATGGTGCGGCCGTCGGGGCTGAAAGCGGCAGCGAAGACGCGATCCTCATGGCGTAGAACGCCGGTCGCCACGTCCCACAGCCGGGCAGTCTCATCGCCGGACGCGGTGACGATGGTGCGGCCGTCGGGGCTGAAAGCGGCAGCGGTCACGTCGGCATCATGGCCGCGCAGCACCACCAGCGCGGTGCCGGTCGCAGCGGCCCACAGCCGCGCGGTTTTGTCCCGTGAGGCGGTAACGATCGTGTGGCCGTCGGGGCTGAACGCCGCTGTGTAAATGGCGTCGTCATGGCGCAATTCGGCAATCTGCCTGCCGGTCGCGGCATCCCACAGCCGGGCGGTCTTGCCGAGCGACGTTGTAACAATGGTATTGCCGTCAGGGCTGAAGATGGCGGCGGACACGTCATTCTCGTGGCCGCGCAGCACGGTGATTTCCTTGCCCGTCGCCACATCCCACAGCCGGGCGGTCTTGTCCCGCGAGGCGGTGACAACGGTCCGGCCGTCAGGACTAAACGAAGCGGCGTACACTTCGTTGTCATGGCGAAGCTGGGCGCGTTCGCTGGCGCTCGTCGTATCCCACAGCCGGGCGATCTTGTCCGCCGAAGTCGTGATCACCGTGCGACCGTCGGGACTGAAGCCGGCAGAGAATAACCATCCTTCGTGACCACGCAGCACCGCGATTTCCTTGCCCGTCGCCACCTCCCACAGCCGTGCGGTCCTGTCGTGGGAGGCGGTCACGATGGTACGGCCGTCGGGACTGAACGCGGCGGACGACACTTCGTCCGCGTGGCCAAGCAGCGCCACGATTTCCTTGCCCGTCTGCGCATTCCACAGCCGCGCCGTCTTGTCCGCGGATGCGGTGACGACGGTGCGGCCGTCGGGGCTGAAAGCGGCCGAGACAACGGGGCCGGTGTGGTGCAGCACCGCGATCTGCTTTTCCGATGCCACGTCCCATAGCCGGGCGGTATCGTCCTTGGCGGCGGTGACGACGGTGCGGCCGTCGGGGCTGAAGGCGGCCGAAGACAGACCTGCCGCGTGGTCGACGAAGCGGCGCATCTCCCGGCTCTCGAGCACGCTCTGAAAAAGAGCGACCTCCGCTTCCGGCGCGTAAGATCTTTCGGTGTCCGCCGGCGTTTGTGGTAAAGCGGCCAGCGCAACGCGGACCGCGATGCCCGGCGATCCCGCGGTCAATTCATTCTTGGCCACGGCGGCGAGCGCTTTGGACTCGTTGCGCACCGCCTGATCCCGCGCGGCAACCGCGGCATTTCTTTGTTCATCGGCCTCGAGTTTTTGGATCCAGGAGAATCCACCCAGCGCCATGACAACCAGGGTGAAGACCGCCGCGCCGTAAAGGCTGACTTTCTTCAAGCGCTTGCGGGCGACTTCCTTGCGCTCTTCACCTTCGAAGTGCTCCTCACTGGCACGAAGGAGCGCTTGCTCTTCGTCGTTGAGCTCGGGAATCCAGGTGCGGATGCCTTCCACCTGCCGGCGGTTGAGCAGCGCCGCCGAATTCTGCCATTCCATGATCCCCCGGCCCAGCGTCTCCGCGGCACGCTTGCGCTCCAGCTCACGTGGGTCGAACCATTCCTTAACCTTCCCCACCATGTGCTCGTGCGATAAGGAGTAGGCGGACTGGCGCTCCTCGACCACCCGGCGATCGAGCAGTTTTTCGACCAGTCTGAAGATCTCGGCCTCATTCACGTCCGGCAGCGCCCGGCGAAAGTCGCTGACGGCGATAAAGGCGCGGGTCCCGCTGCCGGCATCGATCATCGTCTTCAAAATCGAATGCAAGATGGCAATTCGGTCCGGGTCCTGGGCGATGTCTTCGACCACCTTGTCCAGGTAGGTGTTGAGAATGGTCTCGGCGCCGCCGAGTTCATCGTAAAGCACGCGGTTGATCAGCACCGCGCCACGCGTCTGCAGTCGTTGGCGCGCCGCCTCGAAGAGCTGGTTACAGACGATCTGCAGGTGCGGCGGATCGACGCTGGCGCCGTGGCCGGTCTGCTCGGCGAGGCCGGCAAGCAGCACGTTATCGACGAACGCCTCATCGTACTGGATCTTCAAGCTGGTGTTATCGATGGGCCTAAGGATGGCTTCGCGCGCCTCGTCCTTGTTCAACGGCAGCAGGTTGATCCGATAGGCCTGATTGAGAAAGTCGGGGATCTGCTCTTCGAACTCGCTCGTCAACTGGCCAAGAAACTCGCGGCGGAGGGCCAGAACGAAACAGATGTCCTGGGCGCGGCTGCTCTGCAGGCAATGGTTGAACGCGGTGATGAACGCACAACGCTTGTTATCCGCCACCCGGACGAAGAATCTCTCGAATTGATCAAGGAAGATGACGATAGGCAGTGTGCCGAAGGATTCAATGAAGCGCAGGAATAAGGCGGGATCATCGGCTAGCGCCGCCGGAGATTGCTGTTGAGTGCCTTCTGGTGCCGGCTTGAGGCGCGCATGAAGCTGTTCGAGCGGGTCACTGTATTCACGGAACGAGACGAACGTGTAGCCGTTGTCGGCAACGCGTGGAATGAGGCCGGCATTGACCAGCGAACTCTTGCCCGCTCCCGAAGCGCCGTTGATGAGGATGATCTTCTGGCGGCCGACTTGCGCTGCCAGCTCGGCGATAACGGTATCGCGACCGTAAAAAATGTCGCGGTCGGGGATGTCGTACGAGGCAAGGAATTTATAGGGGGTTGTCGTCAGCTCCTTGGCGATGCGCTGAACGATGGTGTTGATGATCGTCTTGTTGCCGGCAACGATGTCGCCGCCGGCTTGCAGCGAGAGATCACCCCCAACGCTGCCGATGACGATGCCACCGGTTGTCTCGTCCATGACTTAACCTCCCAACTTCAACCCCGCAACCGGCCCGGTTCTGGTTCTCGGTCAGCGGGGAAGGGCATCGATACGCCTTACCGCATATCAAATCCGGTCCGTGCCTTGATGACGGTCGGCCAGCCAAGCCCACCTGCAGAAGGGCGCCCCGGCATGTTTTCGCCAACAGCAACGCGATCGATATCCACGCCGCGTGCAGTGCATCGGTTTCGCCGCGCGCACGCGGACAACGACGCCGCGCCGCTTGCATCGCACGGAATTTGCCCGACTTTGAAAGATTACTCTGCTCATGTCCTCTCTTCGCGAGAGGAAGAACCAGATCAATCCGCGCGACAGCGAATCCAGTGCTCGTGCCAACCAGGATTTCGTGTTTCCCCCGCCCGCGACATCCGCCCCTACACCCACCTCGGATCAACGGCTGCGCTAAGACAAGATTTAAGCCTAGTTAAATTTAGCCAATTTGTCAACAAACGGGGTAAATCCACCCTTTTTATGGGGGTTTAACTCGCGATCGCCTTGACGGTTCAGCGCCGCATGTCATGACCGGGGTGGATGCTGGTAATGGCGCCGTGATCGATTTGCCGGTGACGTAGGTTTATTCCCCAGACTCAAATCACGGTCTGTGAGCGACCAGCAGGGCACCCGCGGCAACCAGGAGGATTCCGAGCCAGTTTATTGCTGACAGGCGCTCGCCTAGAAACGCGACCCCGAAGGCGGCAACGAGGACAACGCTGAGCTTGTCGATCGGCGCTACCTGCGAGGCCTGGCCGAGCTTCAGAGCGCGGAAATAACAGATCCAAGAGGCCCCGGTGGCGAGACCGGAAAGCGCCAGAAAGACGGACGAGCGAAAAGAAATGGAGTCCGGACTTTGAAACCCTCCCGTCGCTGCGAGGATCAGGGTCAGCAACAGGGCGATGACGATCGTGCGGATCAGCGTTGCCAGATCCGGATTGATCGTCTCCACGCCGACCTTGCCGAAAATCGCCGTGAGGGCGGCGAACCCCGCCGAGAGCAAGGCCCAGAACTGCCACTGCACGGTCAACGGTCTCATCAGCCTCTCCTTCGTTCTTCACGATGCGGGCCCGCTGCCTGCCGCGAGCGGTGGGTGATCGAATGCGTGCCGCATCCGGCCGGCGATGTGCCGTGCGTGTCGGTCCGTGCGCAGGCATCGTCAGCTTGAATGGCGCATGCCTGCGTTGAACGGGCTGGCGCGAGCGTTTCAAGAATGCGGCATTCGGCGATTGTGCCCCGATGACAGCGGCCAATGAGGTCGGTCAGTTCGTCGCGAAGCGCGTTGAGGTCGGCGATCTTGCGCTCGACTTCGGCCAAGTGTTGCCGCGCGATCATATCCACCGCCTCGCAGGAACTGTCCCGCTGGTCGGCCAGTCCCAGCAGCTCGCGGACCTGATTGAGCGAGAAGCCGAGGTTGCGAGCGCGCCGGATGAAGCTCAGCCGTCCAAGGTGCCCTTTGTCATAGGCGCGGTAATTGCCCTCGGTGCGTCCCGGCTCCGGCAGCAGGCCGATCCGCTCATAGTAGCGGATCGTCTCCACCGTGGTGCCTGTCCGTTTCGCAAGATCACCGATTGCCAACCGCGCCATGGTCTTGACCCTGTAGTGACAACAGGGTGCATATGGTGCGTTCATCGGATTTGACGAGGTGAACAAATGGCCGGCTGCTGCCACAATAACCATTGCTCCTCCTACCAGGAGCTTAACAGCCCACACTGGCGCCGGGCGCTGTGGATCGCCCTCGCAGTCAACGCCTCCATGTTCCTGACTGAGATCGTCGGCGGCGTCGCGGCGGGCTCCGCCTCGCTTCAGGCCGATGCCATCGATTTCCTGGGCGACGCTGCCAACTACGCGCTCAGCCTCAGCGTCGCCGGCATGGCGCTAACCTGGCGGGCGCGGGCCGCCCAGCTCAAGGGCTGGTCGCTCGGTCTTTTGGGCGCGGGCGTGCTGCTTTCGACGGCATGGCACGCCTATGCCGGCATTTTGCCCAAGGCTGAGACCATGGGAGTGATTGGCGTCTTGGCTCTTCTCGCCAACGGCTGCGTGGCGCTGATGCTCTATCGCTTCCGTACGGGCGATGCGAACATGCGTTCCGTGTGGATTTGCTCGCGCAACGACGCGATCGGCAACCTCGCCGTGCTCGCGGCGGCAGGAGGCGTGTTCGGCACCGGAAGCGTGTGGCCAGACCTGATCGTGGCCGCGATTATGGCTGCGCTCGGTATTAGCGGCGGATGGCGGATCGTGCAGCACGCCCATGCCGACCTACGCAGCCCACAGGTCATACCGGTTGGTACGGCACGCTGACCCCCGCTGGGAGGGTTCGCCTTAAGCGGCAACAGCTTTGATCGATACTGGCGCCGACAGGATGTCCGGCGCGGTCAAAATCCTGCGGGCGGCAAAGCTGGCCAGGGCCGGTCGATCGTCTCACCTCGATCCTGCAGGGTGGGGTTTCCGGCCGGCGATACTGTTATCGCGGCGCGTCTATGCACCCCATGCCGCGCTATCTCGTAATTGAGAGCGCTAATATATCCCAAACGGGCTATATTTATGGATTAATCGCCATAAATGCTCTATGTCTGAATTCAGGAACGCACACTTGATATAACCTATATGAGTTATACGTGATTAAGCGCGACATCGGCTGTGAACGTCCGGGCGGTCGGTCAGACTCCTGAACATCGCGGACGGGATCGACCCACAATCCGTCGGTGGTTCGGATTGGCAGTGCTAAAAGCGGTGATCCTGGTGATGGCATCTGGATAAAAGCATAACCGCAACGATCCTATCGGAAATCACTATTAATCTATGGTTGTCGTGTAATAATGAATCAAAACCAATATCGTCAATTTTTGACCAACCCATCGACATTTCTCAATGGCGGTCCGGTTACCCGGCTACGGATAAACATGAATCCTGGCGGGATTTCGTTTCGTAACAGTGTGCACGAGACTGTCCAGTTGGGAGGATCGGTCCCCACGTTCTTTCAATATTCGGACTCGCGAATTACATCGGTAACCTTGCGATATGATGATACCGGAATTCCGGCAACGAGCGCGCTGTGGGCCGAAACGGCCTATCGTGGCGGCAGCCAATTCGTTAATGATCGCGCCTATTATTTGCAATGGAGCGCGGATCAAGCGTACGCCATTACCCTGGGGTATGAGGCGCAGCTTTTCTTTACTGCGCAGTTGGACGGATGCGGCATCCTCGTATTTGAAACACCGCGCAACCTGATCATCATTCACCACAATGTGCAGGTTGCGGCAGTCGGCCAGTCTTTCCTGCAGTCCATCTTTGAATCGCAGCGGAGCCATACCGTACGGGATACGGCCAATCGCTTTGACGTGCGGGCCCAAGCCCTGCAAGATTTGTCCGCCCAGATCATCGCGCTCAATCCGAGCATCGTTCGCGGCACCGCGCTCGACGCTCGCCAGTATATGGCAACCGGTCACGCGGCGAGCGTCTTCGGGGTGAAACGCGGCGGGCAGTGGCGCATCTACGTCAACAGCAAGACCGGCGCCGATTACCACACGGACCTGCTGTTCAGCTGATCGGACACGCGTGGGCTTGCTCAGGCGGCAAGGGCGACGGACAGCCGAGCCTCCCTCATTCGTAGCAAAGCCGCATCGCAATTAAACCATGATGCGAACAGCAGCGCGCCATGATGGTGTGCGACAGTCTGCTTGTCGGGCCCGGTCGCAAGCCGGGCGGCGACGGGCAACAACCAGAGAGTAACGACAATGCGTACACGCAAGGTCTCCCCGATGGCGATCGTCATTGCCACCGTCGGGATGATCTTTTCGACGAGCCTTTCCGCATGCGTGGTGCACGAACGCAGCGAACGGATCGTCCCCTATCCGGTCTACACGAGCGCTCCCGCGTGGCGGCTGGACAATTCTCGTCCGCGTTACGCGGTGTTTCCCGAGCGGCGGTTGAACCACCCGGTCCCGCGCTATCCGTATGCGTGGGAGGAGCGGCGGCGAGGCGATCCACATCCGCATTTGTGGGCCGAGCGGTCGCGGGGCGACGGCGATCGTCACCAGCGCTATGATCGGCGCGACGACCGGCATGGCAATCGACACGACGATCGCGACGACGGCTGATCAACTCGATCGCTCGAGCAAGCACACGAGTCCCGGGGACGGTCGCGTCCTCGGGGCAGGAGGGGACGAAAAGCCCGGTCCCCGGCCTTAATCCGTGTAGCCGGCCGCCTGCGCGGCGGCGCGGAGGAGGGCCCCCGCCTTGTTGCAGGTCTCCTGGTATTCGGCTTCGGCGTCGCTGTCGGCGACGATGCCACCGCCCGCCTGAACGTAGAGCATCTTATCCTTGACGATGGCGGTGCGCAGGGCAATGCAGGTATCGAGCTCGCCCGACGCGCCGATATAACCGATGCAGCCGCCATAGATACCGCGCCGCTCCGGCTCCAGCTCATCGATAATCTCCATCGCCCGCACCTTTGGTGCTCCGGAGACGGTACCGGCGGGAAAGCCGGCGATCAGCGCGTCGATGACATCATATTTGGCATCGAGCGTGCCCTCGACGTTGGAGACGATGTGCATCACATGCGAATAGCGCTCGATCACCATTTGTTCGGTGACGCGCACCGAGCCGGTCTCGGCAACGCGGCCGACGTCGTTGCGCCCGAGATCGAGCAACATCAGGTGCTCGGCCCGCTCCTTCGGATCGGCGAGAAGTTCGGCCTCCAGCGCCACGTCCTCCTCGCGGCTGGCGCCACGCCGGCGGGTTCCGGCGATCGGCCGGATGGTGACCTTGCCGTCGCGCACGCGCACGAGGATCTCCGGGCTGGACCCGACGACGGCGAACCCGTCGAAGTCGAGGTAGAAGAGGAACGGCGACGGATTCAATCGTCGCAGCGCCCGGTAGAGCGCGAAGGGCGGATGATCGAACGGCACGCGGAAGCGCTGCGACGGAACCACCTGGAAGATATCGCCGGCGAAGATGTACCCCTTCGCCTTTTCGACCATCGCGTGGTAGGCGGGTTGGGTGATGTTCGAGTCCGGCTGTGGCATCGGCTGCGGCGGTTCCGCCGGCCCGCGCCCGCGCGGGACCGTCCGCGAGAAATCGGCGATCGCCGTTGCCAGGCGCTCGCGCGCCTCTTCGTAGGCCAGGCCAACGGTAGAGCCCGTGCGCGGCCGGACCGGGGTGACGATCGTCAGGCGGTCGGCGATGGTATCGAAGACGCAGATCACCAGCGGTCTAACGAACAGACCATCCGGTAATCCCAAGGTGTCGGGATTGCCGTCCGGCAGCCGCTCCATCAGCCGCACCATATCATAGCCGATGTAGCCGAACAGGCCGGCCGACATCGGCGGCAGGCCGGCCGGCAGATCAATGCGCGAGGCGGCGACAATGGCCCGCAGCGAGGCGAGGGCCCCCTCCGCGTTGCCGACCGGGCAGGGATTGAAGGCATCGCCGCCGGACTCGTGCGGCCGGCGCACTTCGGCGGCGTTTCCGTGGCAGCGCCAGATCAGATCGGGATCGCGCCCGATGAACGAATAGCGGCCGCGAACGGCGCCGCCTTCGACGGACTCGAGCAGGAATGTGTTCGGCAATCCCTTGGCGAGTTTCAGCATCGCTGAGACCGGCGTATCGAGGTCGGCGACGAGCGATGTCCATAGCACCTGCGCGCGCCCTTGCGCATAGGTGCGGGCGAAGGTCGAATAGGGCGGCTGAATATCCATTGCGGGCCTTGCCGGTTCTCAGAGCGAGCGCTCGAGGGCTTGCGGGTTGATCTTGACCGAGTAGCGCTGGCGCAAGGCGGCCGCGAGCTGCGTGATAATGTCGCCTTGCAGCGACTGGGTCAGCTCATTGCGGACACCCGGCTCGGCAACGCGCATCGCATCCTCTCCCGGCGCGCTCACCGTCGCAAGCCGCGCCACGGCGAAGCCGTCATCGATCGGCACGCTCAGGGTCTCGCCGGCCTTGGCGGCGAAAAGAGCGGTGATCAGCGGACGGGGCAGGTCGGTTGCGCCTTCGCCCTCGCGACCGAAGGCGGGCGTCGTTTCCAGTTTCCAGCCCTTCTCGCTGGCGATGGCCGCAAGGCTGGCGCCGCCGCGCACGCGCTCCGCCGTCTCATCGGCGAGCGCTCTCGCCTTGGTGGTGCGCTCGTGAGCGAGCCAGGCCTCGGCGACGCGGGCCTTGATCGTCTCCAGGGGCGGTACCGCGGATGGTTTGATCGCGTCGACGTGGACGACGAAATAGGTTTCGTTGTCTGCCTCGACTAGGCCGCTGTCGCTGTTTGCCGGGGTGGAAAACACCGATTCGACGAACTTTGCCGGCAGGTCTGGCACTGGTTTGCCGTCGGCGTCCTGTCCGGAGGAATCGAGCGCCGAAATCGTGCGCACCGAAATCCCGAGTTCGCTCGCGGCTTCGCTGAGACTGGCGCCCCGGCCGAGCGCGTCGTCGAGCTTGTTGCTAAGATCGACAAGTGAATCGATCGCCCGGTCGTGTTTCACCGCCGCGGCGAGTTCGTCCTTCACTTCGGCGAAGGGCTTGACCGCGCCGGGTTCAACAGCGGTCACCGTGATCAGGTGCCAGCCGAGGGAGGTGTGGATCGGCTCGCTTGTCCCCCCTGCCGGCGTGCGGAAAATCACCTCGGCGAGTTCCGGCGGAAGCTGATCGCGCGTCACCGGGCCGATAACCTCGGCATCGGTGTTGCCGCCGCTCTTCGCCGCGGTGTCGCGGGCGAGCGTGGTGAAGTCGGTGCCGCTGTCAAGCCGCGAGCGCGCTGCCCGCGCTGCGGCTTCGTCGGCAAAGACAATCTGGCGAAAGCTACGGCGCTCGGCCCGGGTGTAATCCGCGAGCCTTTCCTGATACTGGCGTCGCAGTTCCTCGTCGTCGAGGGTCAGATTCGCGGCGACGGCGTTGGCGGACAGGATGACGGCACTGACGGAACGGAGCTCCGGAGTGGCGAACAGGCCGGAGAAATCGCTGTAGAACGTCTTGAGCGCGTCCTCATCGGGCGCGGGGATGCCGCTGATGTTGGCATCCATGATGCGCACGATCTCGGCGGTTCGCCGTTCACCGTGGTAAAGCGTAAGGGCTTCGACGGCCGCCTGCGGTGGAACGACGCCGCCGGTAAGGCTGCTCAGCAATTGCTGGCGTAGCATTTCCTGACGTAGGAGGGCGACGTAGCGGTCTTCGGTCAGATCGTTGCTGCGCAGGAGCCGGTTGAACACGTCGGCATCAAAGGCGCCCGAGGCGTTGAAAAACCGCTCGTCGCCCTTGATCAGGTCGCGGATGCTCGCGTCGGTGACGGTCAACTTCAGGTCATAAGCCGCCTTTTCGAAGAGCGCGCGTTCGACCATCTGGTTGAGGACCGACGAGGAGATGCCGAGGGCCCGGGCCTGTTCGGCATCGATCGGCTTGCCCATCGCGGCGCCCAGACGGCGCACGGTCGCCCGCACCTCCGTTTGGAAAGCCGTGGCCGAGATCGTCTCGTCACCGACCTTCGCGGCCCAGTCACCGTGTCCGCGTGGGCTGATGACGTCGGCGATCCCCCACACGCCGAAGCTCAGCACCAGGATCAAGAACAGGATTTTTACGACCAGCGACCCGGCGCGTTTGCGGATGGCGTCCAGCATGAGCGAGCGTTCCCGAAGCTGCGTTGTGGCGCGCTCGCCCGGAAAAGCCGGTCGCGCGCGGCGGGATCATAGGGTTGGGCCACACGCGCCCGCAAGCCGCGCTCGCGCCTAGATGCTCACCGGATGCGCTTTGGCCAGCCGGTCGAATTCGAGCAGCGCGCCGATCACGGCGGGCAGCTGTTTCATCGGGATCATGTTCGGCCCGTCGCTCGGCGCCGAATCGGGATCGGGATGCGTTTCCATGAACACGGCGGCGACGCCGACGGCGACGGCGGCACGCGCGAGAATCGGCGCGAATTCGCGCTGGCCGCCGGACGCGCTGCCTTTGCCGCCGGGCTGTTGCACGGAGTGAGTCGCATCGAAAACGACGGGGCAGCCAGTGTTGGCGAGGATCGGCAACGCCCGCATGTCGGAGATCAGGGTATTGTAGCCGAAGCTCGCGCCGCGTTCGCAGACCATCACCCGGTCATTGCCGGCGGCACGGATCTTCTCGACGACGTTGACCATGTCCCAGGGGGCGAGGAACTGGCCCTTCTTGACGTTGATGGCGCAGCCGGTCTCGGCGGCGGCGACGAGAAGATCGGTCTGGCGGCAGAGGAAAGCCGGGATTTGCAGAACATCGACCACCTTGGCGACGGCGGCGCAGTGCGCCGGCTCGTGCACGTCGGTGATCACCGGCAGGCCCACGGATTCGCGAATCTCGGCGAACACCGGCAGCGCCGCGTCGAGACCGGCGCCACGGGCACCGGAAAGGCTGGTGCGGTTGGCCTTGTCGAACGAGGTCTTGTAGATCAGGCCGACGTCGAGATCCCGGGCCATTTCCGCCAGCGCGTAGGCGGTCTCCAGCGCATGGGCGCGGCTTTCCATGACGCAGGGGCCGGCGATAATCACGAGCGGCAGATCGTTGCCGATTGCCAGCCCGCTGACCGTGACGTGGCGGGGGGGTGTCAACGCGCGTCTCCTAGGCTTCGTCCATCCGGCGGCCTCGGCCGATGGACCGAGGCCACCGGAGTGTGCACCCGCGCCCGCGCCTTCGGCAATGCCGCAAAGCGATCGGCTACGCCTCATGTTTCACTTCTGCTGTCCCGTCGCGATCCAACGCGTAATCCCGAGCCCGTGTGAAAACTGGTGCTCAATCGCCGATTGGCAGGCACCTTGGCTGGTGCGGGCGCAGTCGGCGGGACGAGATCGCGCCTCAGCTGCGGATCGCGGCGATGAGCGGCCGGGTGCCGAGGAGATTGATCACCCGTTTCATGTTGTAGGCGAGCACGTGCAGGCTCATTTCCGTTCGCACCCGCTCCAGCCCCCTGGTGAGGGAGTGCGTCGCACCCATCCAGGCCTTGAGCGTGGCGAAAGGATGCTCGACCGTGCGGCGGCGCACCGTCATTGCCTCGGGCGCGTGCTCGATCCGCGCCAGCATGGCGTCGATGACCGCCTCGTGCTCCCAGCGCCGGACACGCCGTTCCTGGCCGGCGTGCACCGGCTCTTCAGCGCGCACTCGCCGCAGCGGGTCGAAAAGTAGGTGATCATCGTCCGGCCCTGCAGGACCGAGCCGAAACGGCGCGGGAGCACCTCGCCGGCGGGACAGCGATAGGCGTCCTCGGCCGGCAGATAGACGAAGTCCTCTTTGGCATAGCGGCCCTCGGCTCTTGCCCCCGAGGTCAGCGGCTTGGGCACGTAGGGGGTCACCCCGATCGCTTCGCATGCCCGGATCTGCTCGCTGCTGAAATAGCCGCGGTCGGCCAGCACGTCGATCGCGTCCTGGCCCATCGCCGCCTTCGCCCTGGCCGCCATCGGTGCCAGCAACGCCCGGTCGACGACGACGTTCGTAACCTCGTGCGCGACGATCAGATGATGCTCGGTCTCGACCGCCGTCTGCACGTTGTAGCCGACGACGCTGGCGCCGCGCATGTTGGTCGCCATCGCCCGTGCGTCGGGGTCGGTCAGCGAGATCTGGCCGTCGGGCGCGGCTTCCACCCGCGCCTTCAAAGCACGCAGCTCGCGCACCTTGGCGCGCATCGCCGCGACCTTCTCCGCCAGCCGCACCGCTTTGTCTTGCGCGACCGAGCCCTCCTGCAGGTCGGCCGCGTCCAGCGCGCCGAGCCAGCGGGCGACGCTGGCCTCGATCTGTTCGATGCGGCGCTGCAGCTTGCCCGGTGTGTAGTTGCGGTCGCGGGCGTTGACCGCCTTGAACTTGCTGCCGTCGATCGCCGCCACCGCTTGGCTGAAAAGCCCCAGCCGGCGGCACAGCAGGATGAACTCGGCACACGCCGCACGGATCGCGGCGCCGTTGTCGCGGCGAAAGTCGGCGATCGTCTTGAAGTCGGGGGCGAGCCGGCGGGTGAGCCACATCAGCTCGAGATTGCGCCGCGCCTCGCGCTCGAGCCGGTGGCTCGACTGGATGCGGTTGAGGTAGCCGTACAGGTAAATCTCGAGCAGCGTCGCCGGATGGTAGGCAGGACGGCCCGTTGCCGCCGGGCTCGCCCGATCAAAACCCAACGCCGCCAAGTCGAGTTCGTCGACATAGGCCTCGACCACCCGCACCGGATTGTCCTCGGAAACATAATCGTCGATGCAGTTCGGCAGCAGCGACTGCTGCAGTCGGTCCTCGCCTTCGATGAAGCGGCTCATGCGCACCCCCGGCTAACCCGCCGCCAACAATAGCCCACCCCGCGTTTTCACACAGCCTCTGCCAAGAGCAGACGCAGGGAGGTGATGGAAGGGAGGCCCAGTCTTTGGTCACATCATGACACTTACGCCGTCGGCACACTCCGAAACCGCTTAAGAGCCTGTTCTATTCGGTGTCGCCGCGGAGGATCTGGAAGGACCTGCCGCACGCGCTGACACTGGTGCCGCTGGGGGGACGGGTCGCGGGACGCATCCTCAACTGGCTGTCGCCGTCGGCCGCCAACTCCGCCGAACGCGCAATGGCAGCATCTCGATCAAATCGTCAATCGCTGCGTTTCGTTTATAAAGGCACCGTTGTTTAGCGAACGACCAACGCTACGCCCTCTGCATCGACACCGCCATCGCGAACGGCTAGGCTCGGCGACACTGCCGGTTCCGCAGTGGCCTGGGTCGGAAGCGCACGCATGCATCTCCTGCTTGTGGAGGACGACACCGAGACCGCCCGCTATGTGGCGACCGCCCTGGAACGCGCCGGCCACACCGTTGCATGGTCGGCGGATGGCAGGGAAGCGCTCGACCTCGCGCGGAATGCCAGCTTCGACGTGCTGATCGTCGATCGCATGCTGCCGGCGATCGACGGCGTCAGCTTGGTCAGGCAGCTCAGGGGCGAGGGGGGCGGCGCACCGGTGCTGTTCCTCAGCGCGCTTGCCGGCATCGACGACCGCGTCACCGGCCTCGAGGCCGGCGGCGACGACTACCTGATCAAGCCGTTCGCGATCGCCGAGCTGCTCGCCAGGGTCAGCGCGCTGGGCCGGCGCTCGTCGACGGCGGAATCACCGACCCGGCTGCGGGTGGCCGACCTCGAGCTCGACCTGATCCGGCGGACTGCGACGCGGTCGGGCGACCCGATCGATTTGCTCCCGCGCGAGTTCGAGCTGCTCGAGTTTCTGATGTGCAACGCGGGGAAGGTGGTGACCAAGACAATGCTGCTGGAACGCGTCTGGAAGTTCACCTTCGATCCGAAAACCACCGTCGTCGAGACGCACGTCAGCCGGCTGCGCAACAAGATCGACAAGGGCTTCGCACCGGAGCTGATCCACACCGTACGCGGCGTCGGATACTGCTTGCGTGGACTGGCGTAAGCGGCTCCGCAGCTCGACGTTTCGCATCGCCGGAACCTACACCGGACTGTTTTCCCTGTCGGTCCTGGTGCTGTTCAGCGTCGTCTACCTCGCCACCGTCCGGTCGATCCGCGAGCAGGTGGAGAACGAGATCCGCGCCGAGATCAGCGCGCTTGCGACCGAGAGGTCGGCGGAAGGCCTTGCCGCGGTGGCGGAAACGATCGCCCGGCGGGTCGACGGCGACCTCAGCGGCGCGCGCCTGTTGCTGCAGGATGCGTCCGGTCGCGTGGTCGCCGGCAACCTCGCGGCAATGATGCCGGTGAACGGCTGGATCGACCTGCCGCCGCCGGAGGACCCGCTCACCGGACGGCGACATTCGGAGCACGTCGTGCACGGCAAGGGCCGCGTCTTCGACGATGGTTGGTACCTGTTCGTCGGCCGGGATTCGCACCCTCTGCGGCAGCTGCGCGAGATCATCGTTCGCGGGTTTCTCGTCTGCGGCCTCGCAACGATCGCCGTGGCGCTGCTGCTGGCACTTGCCACCGGCGAGCGGGCGGTGCGGCGGCTGCGCGCGATGAGTGTCACCAGCAACGACATCATCCGCGGGGATCTGTCGCGCCGGCTGGCGATCAGCCCGCGTCAGGACGAGTTCGATGAACTGGCGCGGTTGGTCAACGCCATGCTCGCCCGGATCGAGCGGTTGGTCGAGGACCTGCAGCAGGTTAGCAACGACATCGCGCACGACCTGCGCACGCCGCTGACCCGGCTACGCCAGCGTCTGGAGCTGGCGGTCCTCACCGAGCGACCCGGCTGCGCGGGCGATTGTCCGATGGCAGGCGAGATCGCGGGTGCAATCGCCGACGCCGACCGGTTGCTCGCCACGTTCTCGGCCATGCTGCGGATCGCGCAGATCGACAGCGGCTCGCGCCGGGCCGGATTTCGTGCGGTCGATCTCTCGCGGTTGCTGCAGAACCTCGTGGAGACCTACCTTCCTGTCGCCGAAGATGCCGGCCATGCGCTGCACGCCGAGCTGGCCGATGGCCTCGGAATCACCGGTGATGCCGAGCTGCTGACCCAGCTGTTCGCCAACCTGATCGAGAACGCGATCGAGCACACCCCGGCCGGCAGCCGGATCGAGGTGACGGTGCGGCAAAACCCGGAAGGCGCTTGCGCCAGCGTCGCCGACGACGGTCCCGGCATTCCCGAAGGGCAGGGCGCCCAGGTGTGCAAACGGTTTGTCCGGCTGGAGACCAGCCGGAACACCCCGGGCAGCGGGCTCGGGCTCAGCTTGGTTGCGGCGATCGCCGACCTGCATGCGGCGAGCTTAGAGTTCGCCGACAACCGCCCAGGGCTGCGGGTGACGCTCCGCTTCCCGGCCGGAGCAGCGCCGGGCCGCTGAGCGGGAAACGCCCGCGCGGCACTTTACAGAGATGTAAGTCCCTCCGCCGGTGGAGAAGTGCTAGTCGGATTCGGCGGTGGCGCTCTTCGACACGCGATCGCCCCATCCACTGGCAAGGCTGAACATGACCGACGTTAACCTCGATCTTTCGCTGCAGCACGCAGCTCCGTCGCCGGAGAGGCCGGCGGGCCGGACTGCTGCAGGACTGCTGAGCGCACCGGACGGTCGCAAGCAGATCGCGACCCGCGCCTTCTTCATCGCCGCGCTCGCCCTCCTGAGCGTCACCGCGAGCGACTGGCCGCCGCTGGTCAGCGCCGTGATGCTGGCAGCCGGCTATACGCTCGTCCGGTTCGCGATCGCCGGTCGTGCCTGGACCGCGCTTTATATCGCTGGGCGCAAGCAGCGCGAGCTGCTGACCCTCGGCCCTTACTCGATGTGCCGGAACCCGGTCTATTTGTACACCTTCGTCGGTCTTGTCGGGATCGCGCTTGCCGCCGGATCGCTGCTGATTGCGGCGGCCGTGGTCGTGTGGTTCGCCGGGTATTACCCGCGGGTGATCCGCAAGGAGGAGGCGAAACTTCACGACCTCTTTGCGGACAAGTTCGTTCAGTACTGCCGGGAGACGCCGACGTTCTTTCCCCGGCTTCGCCTGCTGCGGGACGCTGCGACCTGCGGCGTCGATCCGGCGACGATCCGGGCCAACGCCAAGGATTACGTCTGGATGATCTGGGGCCTCGGCATCGTGCAGCTACTGCTGATCCTGCATCAAGCCTCCCTGCTTCCCGTCCTCACCCGGATTTACTGAGCCATGTCTCCTCTGTCCGGCCACCCTGCGATCGACACCAGCGCCACTCTGGATGCCCCTGCCTCGCGCACGGCGCCTCCGGCCGCCGCCGTGCGGCGCTCCGAAAAGGAGCGGCGCGACGCGCGCGAAAAGCGTCGCCTCGTTGAACGGATCGCCCGCTGGGCGAAGCGGCTGAACGCGACCCACTCGAAGGTCGCTGACCTCAGCGTCTTCGACAACCGCGACTTCCCCTGGGTCGCCGACATTGAACGCGACTGGCGGCTGATCAGGACCGAGCTCGACCGGGTTCTGCAGCGGCAGGCGGACCTGCCAGCGTTCCACGAGGTCGTCGCCGAGTTCAAGACGATCACCCGCGACAATCACTGGAAGACGTTCTTCCTGCTCGGCTACGGCGCGCCGCTTTGGCGCAATATCGAGCAGTGCCCCGACACCTGGCGCATCCTGCAGCGCATTCCCGGGCTGAAGACGGCGATGTTCTCGATTCTTGAGCCCGGCAAGCACCTGCCGCCGCACAAGGGCCCCTACAACGGCGTGCTCCGGCTGCACCTGGCGCTGATCGTCCCGGAGCCGAACGACGCGCTGACGCTGCGGGTCGGAGACCGCGTCTGCCACTGGCAGGAAGGAAAAGTGCTGATCTTCGACGACTACTTCGAGCACGAAGTGTGGAACGGCAGCACCGGTACCAGGGTCGTGCTGTTCGTCGACTTCCTCAAGCCGCTGCGGTTTCCGGCAAACATTGTCAACCGGCTGCTGCTTCGACTGGCCCCGTTCACCCCTTTCGTCCGCGAGGCGCAGGAGCGGCACCGGGCGTGGGAAAAACGCTACTATGCCAAATGACCCGAGCAACGCTCCCGACGGGCAAGGGCTCAGGTGCACGCAGCACGCGTAGCCCGAATGCAGCATAAGCGATAGTCCTGGTTGCCAGCCGCAGTGACTCCGCTTCGTTCGATGCGGGTGCGTCGCGATGCGCTCCAAACCGGACATATTCACGCCAATGCCGGAATGTCCGCTCTTGGCGAGAAACGTAATTTCAAACTGAACCATCGCAAGCGATCGCGGGCTGCCGTCGCCGCCAAACGCGCTTGGCGACGGATCGGAAACTCCCCGGATGGAGTTGCCGACCGTCGGGCCATTGCCGAGGCGGGTTACGTACCGGCTTTCGCCATCAATTCGGCCTTGCGCTCGGCGAGCTGACCGCCCAGCGCCTTCAAGTCGATGTCGCTGTCACGGGTCTCCGGGAACAGTTCCGTTTCTTCTTCCTCGACGTGGTGATTGACGTATTCGCCGAGCACCGTGACCTTGGCGTCGAACAGCCGCTCGCCGGCCTTCATGCCCTGGATCTCACTGATGAGCTGCTTGGCGCTGGCATGCTCGACCTCGGCCTCGTCGAGCAGGTCGTCATCATCGATTCCGGCGCGTACGGCGGGATAGAATATTTCCTCTTCAATCTGCGTGTGCACTGTCAGCGCGCGGCAGATCTTTTCGGCGAGCGCCTGCTTTTCGCTGTCCTCCTCCAGGGACTCGTACTGTTTGAACCACTGCTTGACCTCGCGGTGATCATCCTTGAGCAAGCGGATGGCATCGGCGGGCTTTGCTGTCGCGTGGGCGGCGCGGCGCGCGGTTTTCGAGCCCTTCTTTGCCGTCGCCGGCGTTTGCGTCGCAGTCTTGGTACTAGGCATGTCGGTCCTCGTCTGTCTTCAATCGCGAGAAGAACCGCGCAAGCGTAACGAAGTTCCGGCGTAATGCCGGCGCAACAAAGTGCGGCGGCGCGCGTCCGGCAGTGGCGGCGATGGTGGCGCGCGCGGCCCGAGAGCGGGATCAATCCGCGCGTGCGCTTGCTCAGCGACTGGGAAGCAGGGTCGGGGTCAGGCCGCAGGCGAGCGCGTCAGGGGATCCGGTGCGCCCGGCGATGCGCACAACGCCGGTGGCGATCGCCATCGGATCGTCGGCCTCGGAGAGCATCTGTAGATCCGCCCAGGTGCCCACTTCCTCGGCCCGCTCGCGGTGCATCCCCGCCAGCCCGCAGAGTTCGGCGAGCGCCGCGTCGTATCCAGCCCCCACCTCGGTGTGCGATACCCGGGCGTCTTCATCCAGCAGCCCGAGCGCGATGGCGGCATCGCGGGCGGCTCCGCCGAACGCCCCGAGGGCGACGATCAGCCGGCCCGCCTCCGCGTGCAGCAGGGCTTCCTCGACGATGCCGGGCATTCGGCCCTGGTATCCCGCGACCTTTCCGGACGCGACGACGCGCAGGATGGTCTCGCCCGCCATCGTCCGCCGCATCGCGGCAAGGGCGTCGCCCGCGGACGGCGTGCCGCTTCGTGCGCGGATCGAGGCGAGCTCGCCAACCAGTTCATCCGCTCCCATCGCGTGGCTGTCACCGGCCGGCGAGACGATCCGCCTCAGGCCGTCCTCGGTGCTGAACACCGCGAGATACTCACCTGCGACGTCGACGAACCGGGTCTCGGCGACGGTTCCGAGCAAAGCGAGATGGTCCAACAGTTCGGCCGGATCGACATCGCACCAGGACGAATAGGCAAAATAATGCACGATCGCCGGCCATCCGTCGGCGACGAGGCGACTCTTGGCATAGGCGGCGGTGAGCGCATCGAAGAGCTCGCGGGTATAACCGGATCGGCGCAGGTCACCGCCGTAGCCGATCCGCAGGTCGCCACGCAGCAACTCGATCAACAGCGCGTTCAAAACCTGACGCAGGTGATGATCGAGATAGCCGAAGCGCGGCAGATCGGGGCCATCCGAGACCGACAGGGCGACGATCGGACCACCGCGGCTCATGGCACGGCCTCGAGTTCGGACAGCGCCCGGAGCTGCAAACCGGCGCCGATCGCCTCGATCAGCGGGCGTTCGTGCTCGTCGAGCGGCGGGTCCGGATAAACGATCATCGATTCGTTTCGCTGGGTGATGCGCAGATGGACGACATCGACCAGTTCGGGCGTGCGTAGAAAATAGGCGATGCTTCCCGGATCGATTCCCCCGGTCGCGGCGAGCCGGGCGACGGCCGCCTCGGCCCGCATCCGCCAGACCAGCGCGCGCAGCACCTCGGTCATCATCGCCAGGATGATCCGCTCGATCTCTCCCTCGGAGAACCCGGGGGCGTTCCCGTCGCCCGCGGCGTCGCCCGTTGCATCGCCCGGGCGCGCGAGCACGATTCGCATCGCTGGCACGTTGCCGCCGTAGGGAAAGATGCGCGCCTCGCCGCGCTCGATGAGATCGACCACGAGCACCGGGCGATGGTGCAGCTTGCCGCGCAGCATCTCCCATCGGCACCACGGCCGGGTGCCGTATTGATCGCTGCGGATGACCACGAGCGCGCTGCGGGCGATCTGCGCGTCGAACTGGCCGTCGAAGCGGGCGCCGCCGGGAAGGTCGGTGGCATCGACGAACGTCTCGACACCGTAGGTGTTACCCTGGAGGTGCTGCTCGATCGCCTGGGTGAGCGCCCATCCGTCCGCCTTGGCGTGACTGAGAAAAAGGCGCTCGCGGTCGATGAGGACGGCATCGATATTACCGCCGTCGCGGCCGACCTTCTCGCGTGCCTTGAGATGCTGGCCGATGGCGTTGGTAATATGGATGAGGAATAAATCGCGTCGACGGCGCTCGTCTGTCGGCCAAGCCTGGGTTCCGACCTGCTGGATCGCCGACAGGCCCGGCAACCGCCCCGGCTTGGGCGAGAAGGCAAGGACGCGCGTTCGCAAAGGGTCGCTGGCGCGCGCGTTTGTCAAGGCGGAGAAGAAGCCGCGCCAGGATGTTCCCGCCGCGTTGGCCAGCGCCCAGGAATCCAGTACGACAATGAAATTGACCTCGGCCGCGTCGAAGGCGATCGGCCGCGGCGGTCCGCCGGGGTCCGTCCCCCACGCCTGACTGCGGACGCGCACCGGAATGCGCATGCCCAGCCCGTCGCGGACCGGCTCATCGCCGTCGAAGTGCAAGGCGATCTGCCGCGCCAGTGCCGCATCCTCGACGCT
The DNA here is from genome assembly GCA_016712595.1 of Rhodospirillales bacterium. Classification (NCBI taxonomy): domain Bacteria; kingdom Pseudomonadati; phylum Pseudomonadota; class Alphaproteobacteria; order Rhodospirillales; species Rhodospirillales bacterium. Next base: position 91,477 of record JADJQT010000006.1, on the reverse strand, counting down.
GTCCGGATGCCAGATGACGTAGATGGCGAGCGCGCATGTCATCGCCGATGCCACTCCTTCAAGCTGCCCTGCCAAGCTGCCCTGCCAACCCGACCCACCCCCGTCAGAACCTCGACGGATCACCGAGCACAGAGCCGATCGTCACCCAAACAATAGCAAATTTTCACACTGTGAGCGCGGTTCGGTGGCGCCTGCGTTCGAAATCTCGTGTCTCGCCAGCGGCTGGCGGATGCTGCCGATCCATCTCGGTTCCCGGCAGACGGTCTATGCCTGGTTCCGCGAGTTGGCGCGGCAGTTTCTGTTCCAGACCCTTTAAGACGTGGCGCTGATGGTCGATCGTAAGGCGGGCCGGGCGCGACGCCAATCCGTGGGCTGCGGTGATCGACAATCAGTCGGTCAAGGCCTCGCACGCAAAAACAAGGGACTACGACGCCGGCCGACAGGGCCGGCGTCCAGGTGATCCTGGGGGCGATCCGCGAGCGCTGACCCTGGGTGACGCCTCTGTTCGCCGATGGCGCCTACGGCCGCCTCACCCTGATGGACGAGGCCGCCGACCTCGACTTCGTCGTGAGATCATCCGCCGTTCCGATGAGCAGAAAGGCTTCGAGGTCCCGCCCCAGGCGCTGGTTGGTCGAGCGCACCTTCGGCTGGATGTCCGCTGGCGTCGCCTCGCGCGTGACTACAAACAGCGCATCGACGTCTCCCAGGCCATGATCCCCGTCGCCAGGGGCGGCAACCTCCTGCGCCGAAATGCTCACCCATGATTTTCCAAACGGACTCTCAACCCCCTGTCACGCGCCCAGGAGGAAGCCGACGGCGCCGGCGACGAGGCCGTAGACAATCATCGGCACCACCGTGCGTTTGATGATGACGCCTTCCTTGTTGAGGATGCCGAGCAGCGAGCAAACGGCGACGATATTGTTGATGCACACCATGTTGCCCATCGCGCCACCGACCGACTGCATGGCGATGATGACCGTGGGATTGAGCCCCAGCGTCTCCGCGATCGACTTCTGGATGCCGGCGAACATCAGGTTGGAAACGGTATTCGAGCCTGCGAAGAACGCGCCGATCGCGCCCAGATAGGAGGCGAAGAACTGCCAGCTACGGCCGAACAGATCGGCGAAATACTGGCCGATGACGATCACCATCGCCTTGTCGCCGCCAACGGTCATCAGCTTGACCATCACCAGCGCGCCCAACAGGGCGAAGATCGGCCTGACCATCCGGCTGGATGTTTCCGTCCATAGGTGCGCCGTCGTCCTCCAATTCATCCCGAACAAGATCAGCGATGCGAAGGATACGACGAAGAACGGAATGAACGCGGGAATGTAGAGGGTGGAAAACGACCAGGAACTGCCCGTTCCGAAGATTTGCGTCAGCTTCACGACCAGCGCCGCGCTGATGCTGAATTCACCGAGCGATCCTAAAGGGGTGGTGAAAGCGGGAGAGGCGGCCGTCAGCAACGCCTTGATCCCGAGAAACGGGATGCGGGTCACGATCAGCACCAGCACGGTTCCCCACAACGGGAAGAATGCCTTGACGAGCGTGCCCAAGTCGGTCGACGGCCGAGAGTGCGTTCCATCGCCCTTTGCCAGTCCGATGTCGGCCCGCGCGAGCATGACCGAGCCGAGGAGGCCGATCATCCCGCCGATCAATGAGGGGAATTCGTAGTTGAAAAAGGCGATAAGCAGATACGGAACAACGCAGCTCAGAATACTCAAGTAGACGAAGACGATGTTGGCGCGAATGTCCCGCCAGCTCACCACGAAGCTGAGAGCGATGAGTGGGATGACGAGCGCGGCGACGCTATGGATGATCGCCGAATCGATGCCGATTTGCAGGAGTTGTTCAGGTGGTAACTTCAATTGCCCGAGACCGAACCATGTCGGCGTGCCTACCGCGCCGAAGGTCACCGGAACCGAGTTCATGACCAGAGTCAGGCACGCGACGTTCAGCGGTTGAAAGCCGAGCCCGACAAGAATTGGCGCCGCGAGCGCAGCCGGAGTGCCGAAGCCGCTCGCTCCTTCGATTAGGAACGCAAATGCCCAGCCGATGATCATAAGCTGGGCCACCGGGTTTGGACTGACGCCGTTGAGCCATGAACGAACGGTATTCATGGCTCCGGTAACTTCCATCGTCTTGAACAGGAGAATAGCGCCCCAGATGATGAATATTGGCACCCACGCGGTCAAAAGTCCGTTGACGATGGTTGCATTGGTGACATTTGGATCGTTGCCAAAGTATATAAGCGAAATGCCGTATACGAGCAGGGCGGAGATCGGCAACGCAATGTGCGAAGGCACATTATTTTTCTTGGTCATCATGAAAATAAGCACAATGACCGGCGCCGCCGAAAATATAAAATCGGCAGTTGAATAGCTCACGGTGTCTCTCTCCCATGTCATCTTATTACTTACAGTTTATGTGCCACACGTCGCGACAATCAATGGGAGATTTGAGAGAGTTGCTCGTTCGTACTTTCAGGTTTTCTAATGAATCGGAGGCATTAAAAAATTATACTGCATATCAACCCGGCTCAACGAAGCTGCATCGCTCAGATGCGCGTTATGCCGGCGAGTCTATGGGCTGGTCCTTGCGATCCTGCGATCATTGCGGCGGGAGGTGATCCGGCCGGGTTCGGCGGGATTAAGCTCCCGCACGTAGGGCGGCAGCGGGACGAGGGTGACGGCGTCTGGGACCCGCAACGCCCTGGCGCCGCGCCAGCCAGCGTGGTCAAGGACAATGACGGCGTCGTCGCCGCCCCTTCAGCCACCAGCGATGGCAAATCCGCTCCTTCTCGCCGACGCCGGCCTCGTCCATCAACCACGGCTCGACGCGCCGCTCGGGATGCGCCTCGCCAAGCCACCTCAACCGCTCAACGGTATGAGACACGACTCGCGGTTCGTGGATGAAATGGTGTGCCGATCCGGGGCGATCACGGCAGAGGCGGCATCCGCACCGGAAGTAATGCGGGTGGCAAAGGAGGCGATGGGTTAGGCACTCCGATGATCCAGCGGCGCCGGCGGTCTGCAGTTGACGCGTAGCGTGCGGCTGCCGACAGTGCGGGCATGCCGATCGCAGCTCCCCTGTCCGCCGTTCTGCCGTTCCATCCCCTCCTGCTCCTGCTCGCGGCCCTGGCGCTTGAGCCGGTGCTTGGCGAGGCGCGCGGCGTGTTGGCCCGGTTGCCGCATCCGGTGCGCGGCGTCGGCGCGGTGGTGGCGGCGCTCGATCGCAAGCTCAACCGCGAGGAGCGCCGCGCGACGGATCGGCGCCTGCGCGGCGTGTTGCTCGTCGTTTTCGTCGCCGGGCTCGCCGGGGGTGTCGGCATCGCCGTGTCCGTGCTCGCGCGGCTGGTGCCCTACGGCTGGGTGGGCGAGCTTGTGGTCGTCATCACGCTGCTGGCCCAGCGAAGCCTGTTCCGTCATGTCCTCAACGTCGTCCGCGCGCTGCAGCGCGGCGGCGTTGAGGCTGGGCGCGCCCAGGTCGCGCTTATCGTCGGCCGCGACGTCCGCCGGCTCGATGCCCATGGCGTTGCCCGCGCCGCGATCGAATCCTGTGCCGAGAACTTTTCCGACGCGGTCGTGGCGCCGACGTTCTGGTTCGTGCTCTTCGGCCTGCCGGGGATGCTCGTCTACAAGGCGGTCAACACCATGGACAGCATGGTCGGCTACCGCTCCGAGCGCTACCGCGCGTTCGGTTGGGCGGCAGCGCGCCTCGACGACGCCCTCAACCTCGTGCCCGCCCGCCTCGCCGGTGTCATGCTCGGGGCGGCGGCGATCGCCGTGCCGCGGGCGAGCGTCATCAAGGGGGTAAGGGTCATGCTGCGCGACGCGCGCAAGCATCGCTCGCCGAATTCGGGGTTTCCGGAAGCGGCGATGGCGGGCGCGCTCGGCCTTTCGCTCGCCGGTCCGCGATGCTATCCCGGGCTTGTCGTCGACGATCCGTGGATCGGCGACGGCACGGCGCGGGCGACGGCGCAGGACGTCGGCCGCGCGTTGGCGCTGTTCGCCGTTGCCTGTGTGCTCAATGGCGCAGCGGTGGCGGCGATCGCCGCCGCCTGTTTCGTCTGGTCCGCGTAACCGCGCGCGCATGGGATGGAGAGCATGTCCGATTTTACCCTGGTGATCGCCAACAAGGCGTATTCGTCGTGGTCGCTGCGGCCGTGGCTGGCGATGCGGATGGCGGGGATCAACTTCGACGAGGTGGTCATTCCTCTGCGCCAGCCGGACACGGCCGAGAGGATCGCCCGCCACTCGCCGGCCGGCAAGGTGCCGATCCTGCACGCGGGATCGACGACGATCTGGGACTCGATGGCGATCCTCGAATATCTCGCCGAGCGGTTTCCCGATCGCCGACTGTGGCCGACTGACCCCGGCGCCCGGGCGCACGCCCGCTGCGTCTCGGCGGAAATGCATGCGGGGTTTGCCGCCCTGCGCAGCAACATGCCGATGCAGGTCCTAAAATCGTTGCCGGGACGCGGACGAACGCCGGACGTCGATCAGGACATTTCCCGCATCCTCGCCCTGTGGGCCGACTGCCGCGCCCGCTTCGGCGCCGATGGTCCATTTCTCTTCGGCGCCTTCTGCAACGCCGATGCGATGTTCGCGCCGGTGGTCACGCGGTTTCGCACCTACGGCGTGACCCTCGACGCCGTCGGCAACGCCTACAGCGCCGCTGTTCTGGCCCTGCCTGCGATGGCGGCGTGGTGCGCCGAAGCCGCGGTTGAGCCGTGGACGATCACTTACGACATCGTCTGAACGTATCCCGGCTGCGGCGGAAACGGACGAAATTGTACGGATGTCCGGTCGCGTTTGTCATGTTTACGACAGGCGGAATTGCCGTCCTTACTCTCGATAACGACTTGAAAAATAATCATCCGGCTTGATGGTCCGCGTCTTGCATATCGCGATGCGGCCGCGCGCAGGACCGGCCGGGCGGGCGAGGGGGAGCCTCGCGTCCGTCCCGCTGCATGCCGCGTTGCTTGGCGCTCGCGAACGGATCAACCGAACACGCGTAAGAACGTTCGCCAAACCTGGAGAATTCCTCTTATGGCATTGATCACATTTTCCTCCCCGGTCATGAAGAAGGACGTGACCGTTTACGCCGTTGCCGGCGACCGGGGCACGTTGCTCGCCGTTGCCAAAGCACACAAAATTCCAATTCCGTTCGACTGCGGAAACGGCGAATGCGGCTCGTGCCTGGTGGAGGTCACCCATCTCGATCCGTCCTTGCGCATGGGCCTCACCCTCAACGAGAAAGAAAAGGAGCAGCTTCGCCAGCTCGGCAAGATCACCGAGGCGGAGATCGAGGAAGCTGAGGTCAATGACATGCCGCCGCGCTATCGGCTCGCGTGTCAGTATTTTGTCCGCAAGGAAGACATCCTGGTGACCTTCGGCGGTGACGAAACCCTGCCGGCGCAACGCCCGGCGACGACCCATGCGGCGCCGATCTTCAACGACCGCATGGAACTCCGCTCCGTCGGGGATTTCCTCGCGCATGCCGTTGCCGTCGAGCAATCGGCCGCCGATCACTTCGACGAGTTGGCGGAGTCGATGGACGGCTGCGGCAACAAGGAAGTCGCGGAACTGTTCCGCCAGCTTGCCGGCTATTCCCGCCTGCACCTGCAAGACGCCAAGGAGCGGGCCAGCGCCATCGATGTAACCGGCCGCATGCCCAAGGAGTACGACTGGCCCGATATGGAGGCTCCCGAGCAAACGGAGCTATGGGCCGGTGATTCGTCGTTGACGCGTAGTGACGCGCTCAAGGCAGCCCTGAAGGGCGAGACGCGTGGCTTCGAGTTCTATCACTACGTTGCCGAGACGACGGCGGATGCGGAAATTCGCGCGCTGGCCAAGGAGTTCCGCAAGGAAGAGCAGGAGCACGTAAAGATCCTCGAGCGTTGGATCATCCAGGAAGAGGCCCGCGCCAACGCCTGATCTCTTCGCCGACCTTCCGAGTATCGATGCGACGGTCTAAAAGGAGAGCCGATCCCGGCAATGGGATCGGCGCTCGCGCGGCGATAACGGCAGCCGTGGGGGTGAGGCCACCAACGGCGGTCGTTCGGAGTGCGCGGGGTGATGAGCCCGTTTCGTTTTGTGCACGCGGCGGATCTGCACCTCGATAGTCCGCTCATCGGCCTGCGCCGGCGGGCCGAAGGCTACGCCGGACGGATCGAGACCGCCTCGCGCGCCGCGTTCGACAACCTGATCGCCCTGGCCATCGACGAAGGCTGCCGCCTGCTGCTGATCGCTGGCGACGTCTTCGACGGGCAGTGGCGCGACTATCGCACCGGCCTGTTCTTTGCCGACCGGATGGGCCGGCTGCGCAAGGCCGGCGTGGCGGTGGTGATGATCGCCGGCAACCACGATGCCGAGAATCGCTTCGCCGCCGGCCTTCCTCTGACCGACAATGCCCGGCTGCTCTCGTCTCGTGCCCCCGAGACCGTCGTATTCGACGACATCGGTGTTGCCGTGCACGGGCAGAGCTTTCCTCAGCGTGACGTTCGCGAAAACATCGCTCGTGCCTATCCGCCGCCGCTCGACGGCCGGTTCAACATTGGACTGCTGCACTCCGCGTGCACCGGCCGCGACGGCCATGAGCCCTACGCGCCGTGCACGGTCGAGCAGCTTGCCGCGCACGGGTATCAATATTGGGCGCTCGGCCACGTTCACGCCCACGAGATTCTGGCGAGCGAGCCGCCGATCGTCTTCTCCGGCAACCTTCAGGGCCGCAGCATTCGCGAGACTGGTGTCAAGGGCGCGATGCTTGTTGCGGTCGACGACGGGCAGGTGAGCCGGATCGAGCATCGTCCGCTTGACCTCGTCCGCTGGGCGGTGGAGCGGGTTTCCATCGCCGGCATCGCCGAGCGGACCGAGGTGCTGATCGCCGTGAGCGCGGCGGTTGAGCGTGCGCTGGCGGCGGCGGACGGGCGAGGCCTCGCGGTACGCCTGCGCCTTATCGGCGCGACACCGCTCCACGCCGAATTGGCGGCGACGGAGGCCGCGCTGGGTGAAGAGATTGAAACCCTCGTCGCCGGCCTTGGCGATGACGTGTGGATCGAACGGATCGAACTTCGCACCGCACCGCCGCCGTTTGCGGGGAAGCCGATTGATCCATCGCTGGGGGGCCGCTTGCGCCGCTGCCTTGCTGATCTCGCCGCCGATCCATGGCTGGCCGAGCGCTTGCAGGTGCGCGTGAATGAGGTTCGCGCCAAGGTCCCGGCAGGCGCGCGGGTGGATGCGCTGATTGCCGAGCTCGACTCCGAAGCGTTGGAGGCGGCGCAGGCACTGGCGGCGGCGATGATCGAGCACGGGGGCGCGTGAGCGATGCGCCTGCTCAGCCTCGGCATCGAGAAATACGGCATTTTCGCCGAGCGCACGGTGGTGCTGCCGGCCGATTCCCGCCTTGTCGTGCTGTTTGGGGCAAACGAAGCCGGCAAGAGCACCTGCCTTGCCGCCATCATCGACTTTCTCTTCGGTATTCCCCACGCCTCACCGCAGGGTCAGGTCTTCGGCTACGATCAGATGCGATTGAGCGCGACGCTTGCCCGCGCCGATGGCAGCACGGTGTGTTTGCGTCGTCGCAAGGGCCGGCAAGGACGATCTTTGAGTGATGCCGATGGGCGGCGCGTCGACGATGCTGTTCTCGGCAGCATTCTGGGGGCGACCGGCCGCGAGCGCTTCGAGACCCTGTTCGGCATCGATCACGCCTCCTTGCGTTCGGGCGGTGACCGGCTGCTGGCGGCAGACGGCGACGTCGGCCGACTGATCGTCGAGGCGGGCGGCGGTCTGCGCGGCCTCGTCGATGCCATGGTGCAATTGAAGGCGGAGGCGGAGCGCAATTTCTCCGTCCGTCGCTCGGCCGAGCGGCTGTTTTACCAGGCGCTCGACGCGTTCGACGCCGCCGACCGGCAGGTTCGTGACGGAACGCTGACCCGCGAAGCGTTCAAGCAGGCGCTCGAGCGTGAACGCACGGCGATGGAGGAGCGCGACGCGCTGGCCGTCCGCGTGATCGAGACGCGCGAACGGGCCTCGAAGCTGCACAGACTCGAGCGCGTGATCCCGGCGTTGCGGCGTCTCGATGCGATCGAGCGCGACCTTGCCGCTTACGCCGATGTCGCGCCACTGCCAGCCGGCTTTGCTGGCAGAGCGCGCGAGGCGCTCGCGGCGCTCGACGTGGCAGAGCGCGCGGTGCGCGAGATCGGCCAACAGATCGAGGCGCTCGCCGAAGAAGAACGCGCCATCGTGGTGACGCCGGGGCTGCTCGATGGCGAAGCGGTGATCCGCAACCTCGCCAAGACCGCGGTTACCGTCGAGAAGGCGCGGGCCGACCGGCTCAATCGCCAGCAGGAGCGCGCGGACAGCGAAGCCAAGCTAAACACGCTGCGCGCCAGTATCGGACTTGCCGCCGACACCGACCTCGCCGCCCGCATGCCGGAGGAGGCTCACATTCGTAAAGTCCAGGGCCTTGCCGCCGAGGGGCTGGCGCTGCCGGCGAAGATCGACCAGGCGACCGAGCAACTGGCCGAGGATGAGGTGGCGCTGGCGCATTTGCGACGGGATCATGAGGACCACGTCCGAAGAGGAACCGACACGCCGCTCGGCTGCGATGCGGGAGAACTCGCGTCCATCGCCTCGGCGCAGGCGGATCTCGACGAACAGGAACGCCAGGACGCGCAGTCGCGCGCGGCGCTGGCGGAGCGGCTCCACGACCTTGGCTTTGCCGACATCGCAACGCTCGCTGCCTGGCGTTGCCCGGATGCGGCGGTGGTTCAGGCGCACATCGATGCCGGCAAAACGCTCGACGGCGAGAGGGTCAAGATGGCCGAGGCCATCGCTCGCGAAACCACCCGCCGCGACGCGGCTGCGATCGAGATCGCCGAGCTGACCGAGGCCGCGACCCTGCCGTCCGCGGCCGCCATCGCCGACGCGCGCGCATCGCGCAACCAGGCCTGGGCGGGGATCTCCGCGCGCTATCTCGATGCCGACGGATCGGCCCTCGCCGCCCGGCCGCTCGACCAGCGCCGCGACGACGCTGCGGAACTGGGCAGGCTCATTGGCGAGGCCGATGATCTCGCCGACCGGGCGGCAGCCGAGGCCGATCGTCTGGCCCGCCTCGACCGTTTGAGGCGCGAACACAGCGATGCCGAGGTCGCGCTCGCCGCGCTCGGCTTGCAGCACCGCCGGCTTGAGGCGTGCCGCGCGGAACTGGATGCGGCGTGGCGGGCGTCCTGGCCGGAGGCGATGGAGCGCTGCGCCGATCCCGGCGTGTTGAAGCGCCTGGTCGAGCAGCGGCGCGAGGTTCTCAACCTTGCCGAGGACGGTGAGACGGTGGTGCGCGGCCTTACCCGTCTGCGGGCGAGCCAGGCCGAGCGTCTGGCGGCCATGGCGCGGGCACACACGCGGCTGGGCTTGGCGGAAGGCCCGGGCTGTCCGTTGGCCGTCCGCGTCGACGCGGTGATAACAGCCATCCGTGCCCACGAAAGCGCCTACGACGCATGCCGCCGCGACGAGGCAGCGATCCGCGATCTTGATCGCCGCATCGCCCAGGTGCGCGATGCGCTCGGCCGTCAGCAGGCGGCGCTGGCCGAGTGGCGCCGCGTCTGGGCGGAGGCCGTACGGCCGCTGGGCCTCGACGCAGGCGCCAGTGCCGAACAGGGCAACGCGGTGGCGATGCATTGGGGGAGTGCCGCCGGCGTGCTCGATACCCTGCGGCTGACGCTCAAGCGGTTGGCGCGGATGGACGAGGACGAAGAACAACTCAGACAGCGGATCACCGAGTTTGCCGGCCGCTTGACTTTCGCTCTGCCCGACGATCCGTTGGCCGCCGCCGCGAATCTGGACAAGCAGTTGGACGAGGCGCGCAAATCTGCCGCCGAACGCGAGACCCTCGCCAGGCAGCGGAACAAGCTGATGCGTGAGCGCGACCTCAAGCAAAATGGGCTCGATGTCGCCGTCGCTGCGGTCGCCGACCTGTGCGGTAACGCAGGGTGCGACGCCGCCGGCCTGCCGGCAATCGCCATGCGCTGCGAGGAGCGGGCGCGCCTTATCGATCAGCGGCGGGGTGAGTTGCAAACAATTGCCACCGCCGGTGACGGCCTTGGCGTCGCCGCGCTCCGGGAGCAGTGGGGCGGCCGCGACCTCGACGCCGTCGCCGCCGCGCGCTCGGAGGCGGATGCCGAACAGGAGCGCCTCGCCATGGAGCGCGACGGGGCGGTGCTGCGCCTGCAGGACCGGGGCCGGGAGGTCAACGCATTCACCGCTTCGGCGGGCATCAATGAAGCGGTGGCGGCGCGCGAGAGCGCGGCCACCGAATTGCGGCTGGCGGCCCGCCGCTACGTCGAGCGCATGCTGGCGCACGATCTGCTGTCGGCGGCGATCGAGCGGGTTCGGGCCGAGCAGCAGGACCCGCTGGTGATGCGCGCCAGCACCCTGTTCGCCGCGGCGACGGGCAACGCTTTCGTCGCCATCGAGACCGACATCGACGATCGCGGCGAGCCGATCGTGGTCGGCCGGCGCGCCTCGGGAGAAACCGTGCACGTGGCGCGGATGAGCGACGGGACGCGCGACCAGATGTTCCTCGCCTTCCGCATTGCCGCCGTCGAGCAGTATTGCCGCGCGACCGAACCGCTGCCGTTCATCGCCGATGATCTGCTGGTGCATTTCGACGATGCGCGTAGCGAGGCCACACTCGGCCTGCTCGCCGACCTCGCCGCGACCACCCAGGTCCTGCTGTTCACCCACCACCAGCGCATCGCCGAGGCCGCGGCGCCACTCGCAGCGCAAGGCCGGGCGAGCATCGTCGACCTCGCGGGCTGCTGACACCGTCGATCGGATGCCCCGTGGCCGGACGGGGGTCCGCGCCGGGGCTTTTCCTCAGCAAGACGTCAAAAAACCTGTGCGGCAAATTCGAGGTGGGTGCGCCGCCGCAGCCCGTGGATCGATTTCAGCGCAGCGAGAAGAGCGGAGCGGGTGCGTTTGTCGAGCGCCTGGGGATCGATGAAGTAGCTGGTGCGCCGGCCGGCGCGAAAATCGGCGAGCTGTTGACGAAGCAAGGTGTCGGTCACGACGCCAAAGGCGCTCGACAGCTCTTCGGCCTCGCGTCGCTCGAATACGCCCTTCTCGGTCAGGGCGGCGATGCGCTCCAATGTCGGCGTGGCTTCGATACCCTCACGAAGGGCAAGCAGGCGGACCGAGCTGACCAGCGGCAAGGTCCCTGTGTATTTCAGGTTCACTTGGCCACGGTATTCGCGGCTGCGCCGTTCATGGACGAACCCGCCGAACAGACCCAGTGCCATGCTGTGCTCGACCTTGTCCTGATACATCTGCCGCAGGAAGGTGCGGTTGTTGCGCACGAGACCGGTGACGGCGTGGCGCAACTCGCGGGCCAGCGCGGTATCGCCCCACACCGACTGGAAGTCGAAAAAGATGTCGGCGAGGCGGATGGCGACGGTGCTGCCCGCGCTGGTCCATTGGCGGATCTGCGCGATCCACTGCGGCAGCGTCTTGCGCCACAGCGGGTTGACCGCCATGCAATAGCCGTTGCAGTAAGGAATACCGACCGCGTTGAGGTCGCGGCACATTCGTTCGGCGAGCTCGATAAAGAACGCGTCGACCCGACTGTGTTCCGTGTCGGGATAGGCGCTAACGATAAAGCCGTTGTCCTGATCGGGAAAAAGAAAGTTCTCCTCCCGTCCGCCGGAGCCCATAACGATCGTCGCCGCCGAGCCTGGTGGCTCGCCCCATCCCTCCGCCGCCATGGTGCGCAGCCCGGCCTCGCCGATGCGTCGGTAAATATCGCAATTGATCCGCGTCAGCAGGCGCTGAATTTCAAACGCTGGCAGGTGGTCGGCGAAGAGCTCTTCTGCCAGTTCCACCTGGGCCGACTTGACCTCGCGCATGCCCGCGACCGTATCGTCACGGCTCAGACGGTCAATCTGCCGCATCAGTCCATCCGAGGCGGCGGCGAGCGCGTCGTGAAGATAGAGCATGCCGGCGAGGCGGCCGGTGCGATCGACCACCGGCATGTGTCGCAGGTCGTGGCGCCGCATCCACGCGATTGCGCAGTAAAGGTACTCGCGCCGTTCGATGGTCAATACCGGCGCGGTCATCACCGTTTCGACCGGCGCTTCTGGCGGAACGCGAAATGCGATGCGTCGGGCGACGTCCCGCTCGGTGAGAATTCCGATCGGCCGCTCGCCGGCGTCGACGATAATGGCGCAGGAAACCTTTTCAGTGGTCAGACGGGCGACGATGTCCGCGCAAGGTGTGCCGGGGCGGATTGTGAGTACTGTCTCCCGCGGCCGGGCGAAATCCCGGACTCGCATACTGAACACCGCGGTTCGCGAGCGTTCGCGGGCCTCGTGCGGTGGAACAGGCATGACAGGGTGCGGTCGAGCAATGAATGGAACAAGCGAAGAGGCGGTCAAGCACCGGTAACGATCCTCGAGCGCAAGAAAGACGTCATTACGCGAAAAAAGTCAACCACAGCTCTCCTTCGAGGAGAAGTTTGCGAAGATTCCATTAGCATGACCGACGCCGGCAACGCAGAGACTGTCAAAAACGCTGAGGGCATGATCCGAGAGGTCTTTGTCGCGCGCCCATGTACTGCCTTGTTGTGCACCGTGCTCGAAGATGCTAAGGGAGGATTAACTTGAGGGTTGCCGGCTCGAAAAACTGGATCGGGTCGCATTCGCGAGAAAAGGCAGAACACCGTTGCTGGCAGGCGCGCGTGTATCCGCCTTCTGCCTTAAAGGCAGAAGCAGGGAGACCTAAGCCGGGACAATCGTCTCGAACGGTCAGGCGCCGCGCGGGCGAAGGACATGTAAGCGGCATGCCGTAAGGCGAACGGGCCGGTGGTCGGACCGTGGGCGCGCGCGTGAACGGCGCGGGACAGCGCGAGAGCGAAGGAGGAGAAGTGGCGCCGAAGGTCGTCTGGTTATTCGTCTTCGTGCTGCTGTACTGGGGATATTGTATCTTCTGGGGGATCCGCGGTGCGCGTCTGGCGCGGACGGCGAGCGATTACTTCATCGCTGGTCGCAAGCTTTCCTTGTGGGTCTTCGTGTTGGCGGCAACCGCCACCTCCTATTCCGGCTGGACGTTTATGGGCCATCCGGGGCTCATCTACCGGGACGGTTTCCAGTACGCTTACGCCTCGTTCTATGCGATCGCGATTCCGTTTACCGGCGTGATTTTCCTCAAGCGACAATGGATGCTGGGCAAGCGCTTCGGCTACGTCACTCCGGGCGAGATGATGGCCGACTATTTCCAAGGTGACGCGATCCGCGTGCTCACCGTCACCGTCGCCTTGTTCTACTCGATTCCCTACCTCGGTGTGCAGCTCGGCGCATCCGGGTACATGTTCAACGTGCTGACGACGACCGACGCCTTTCCCAATGGCATGGTCGGCGAGAACTTCGGCATGTGGATGCTGTCGCTGGTGGTGCTGATCTATGTGGCATCCGGCGGCCTGCGCGCGGTCGCCTACGTCGATACCGTCCAGTGCCTGCTGTTGTGGCTCGGCATCGTCATCGTCGGCGTCATCGCGCTGCAGGCGGTGGGCGGATGGGAATCGCTGAACCAGGCGATGGCCAGCCTCGCGCGCACGGATGTTGGGCGGTGGGGAACGACCGCGGGCGTCAGCGGCGCGGGCGGCGATTTTAACGCCTACTTCGCCGTGCCCGGCATCATCCAGTGGACGGCAGGAGTGGGCGACGACAGCGCGCCCACCGGCGGCATCTGGACCGGCATGATGATCCTGACCTACATGTTCGCGTTGATGGGGATCCAGGCGGCGCCGGCGTTTACCATGTGGTCGTTTTCCAATTCCGACCCGTCGCCGTTCGCACCACAGGCGGTCTGGGCATCGGCGGCCTGGATCGGTGGCACTCTTATCTTCTTTACGGCCATTCAGGGCATGGCGGCTCAGTTCCTTGGCGCCAACCCTTGGGTGAATGCGGCCGGCCTCGCCGTCGATCCGACGCTTATTCCAGCGAGCGTCGCCTTTCATCCCGACGCGCTGGTTCCACACTATTTCAACCTGATCGCTGATCACGCGCCCTGGCTCGTCGGCCTGCTCGCCGTCTGTGCGTTGGCGGCGATGCAGTCGACCGGCGCCGCCTACATGTCGACCGCCGGCGGCATCCTGACGCGTGATCTCTACAAGCGATACCTGAACCCGCGCGCGACCCATGTCACGCAAAAGCTGTTTGGTCGCCTGAGCGTTGCCTTCATCGTCGTTTGCGCCTTGCTGGTCGCGACCTATTCGCGCGACGCGCTCGTCCTGCTCGGAGGTCTTGCGGTCGCGTTCGGTTTTCAGATGTGGGTGCCGCTCGCCGCGATCTGTTACCTGCCGTGGATTACCCGCGCCGGCGCGACGTGGGGGCTCGCAGTTGGACTCATCGCGGTCGCGCTGACGGATTCCATCGGCCAGGACCTGCTCGGCCCGCTGCTACCGTGGCGGCGCTGGCCCCTGACCATCCATTCCGCTGGCTGGGGCATCGTCGCCAACATCGCAGTCTGCGTCGTGATCTCGGCGTTGACCCAGGACGAAAAGCAACGGGCGCATCGGCTGAAGTTCCATGCGTTCCTGCGCAATCATACCCGGCTTCCAGCCCACAAACGCCGTCTGGTGCCGTTGGCCTGGGTGATGACGATCGCCTGGCTGATCTTCGCCGTGGGTCCGGGAGCGGTGATCGGGAATTGGATCTTCGGTGATCCCGGAGCCGGCCGTGATGCCTGGACATTCGGCATACCCTCGATCTGGGCGTGGCAGATTCTCTTCTGGCTACTTGGGATCGCCTTACTGTGGTTCCTCGCCTATCGGATGGAAATGGCATCCGTGCCGGCAAAGGCGGTCGAGGCGCTGGTGGATGACATCGGCGATACACCGGCCACACGACCGATCGCCTAAGCGGCGGGTCGGATCGAAAACATAAGTCTTCCCGTTTGGAAACGAAGCGGGACGGGCGGTTTTTATCGTTGAATGAAAACACCCGGACTGGCTCTCACCGGCACATAAAATAATCGCGATAACGATCGCCGAAAGAGCGAACGCGATTGGTCGCGCTCCGTCAAAGTCCACATTCCACTGCTACTTTCATTTCAGGGCCGTTGACTTGCCAAAAAGTGTATGGCTAGATCCGAGGCAGGTAGGGCTTTCCGCACGGTTTTCGGCTTTGTTTGGGAGGGAGGAATATGCACGATTCAGAAGCGCGGCTGCACGCCGTCGCTGCCAAGCGATGGCGGATCGCCATCTGGCTGAGTGTCTTTATGCTGATCGTCTACTATGCGTTCATCTTGCTCGTCGCCTTCGACAAGCCGCTGCTGGGCACATTGATCAGCGATGGTCTCAGTCTCGGTATTCTCCTCGGCGCGCTCGTGATTGTTTGTGCATGGGTTCTGACCCTCATCTATGTGAACTGGGCGAACACCAAGTACGATCACGAGATCCATGAACTTGCGCATTTGCGGGGGTAGGCGATGAGCAGCGGATCCAACATAACAGCCATTGTCTTTTTCTTCATCTTCGTCAGCGCTACGCTGGTCGTAACCTACTGGGCGGCACGACGCACGAAAACGGCTGAACACTTCTACGCTGCAGGCCGCTCGATTTCAGGCTTTCAGAACGGGCTCGCTCTCGCCGGCGACTACATGAGTGCAGCGAGCTTCCTCGGCATTGCCGGCCTCGTCGCGATGAACGGTTTTGACGGCCTGATCTATTCGACCGGTTGGCTGGTCGGCTGGCCGATCATTTTGTTCCTCATCGCCGAGCCGTTGCGCAACCTCGGCAAATACACCTTCACCGATGTCGTCGCCTACCGGCTGAAGCAAAAGCCGGTTCGCATCGCCTCGGCGCTGGGTACGATGGCGGTGGTGCTGACCTATCTGATCGCACAGATGGTCGGCTCCGGAACGCTGATCACGCTGCTGTTCGGCATTCCCTACGTCTGGGCGTGCGTCATCGTCGGCGGCGTGATGATGACCTACGTGCTGTTCGGCGGAATGATCGCGACGACCTGGGTGCAGATCATCAAGGCGTGCCTGCTGCTCTGCGGCGCGGTGTTCATGGCGGTCATGGTGCTTGCCAAATTCGGATTCAGTCCGACCGCGCTGTTTGCCCAGGCGGCGCAGACGGGGTGCGATCCGACCGCCATGGCGGGCTCGCAGTTCTTCTGTTACGGCAGCAAAGTTCTCGAGCCGGGCACAAAAGTCGTCACCGGTGCTTGGGATGCCGTCTCGCTCGGGCTGGCGCTGATGTTCGGTACCGCAGGGTTGCCCCATATCCTGATGCGGTTCTACACCGTGCCGAACGCCAAGGCGGCGCGCATATCGGTGATGTGGGCGACGGTCTGGATCGGCGGGTTCTACCTGATCACCTTCATCCTCGGGTTCGGGGCGATGGTGCTGGTTGGTCAGAACAACATCCTGGCGGCTGGTGGCGGCGGTAATATGGCGGCGCCCCTGCTGGCACAGGTGCTCGCGGGGAACGCCTTCTTCGGCTTCATCTGCGCGGTCGCCTTCGCCACCATTCTCGCGGTGGTCGCCGGCCTGACGCTGGCGGGCGCGGGAGCACTTTCCCACGACCTGTGGGTCAACGTCATCCGCGGCGGTCATGCCCCTGAATCGGAACAGCTCAAGGTCGCCCGAGCGGCGTCGATCATTCTCGGCGTTTGCGCGGTGTTGCTTGGGATCGCCTTCAAAGGCCAGAACGTCGCCTATATGGTGGGGTTGACGTTCTCGATTGCCGCATCGGGGAATTTCCCGGCGCTGGTGATGTCCGTGTTCTGGCGACGGTTTACCACCGCTGGCGCGGTCACCAGCATCCTGTTCGGTACCATCGGCACCTTGGTGCTGATCTACTGCGGGCCGACCATCCAGATCGATCTGCTTGGTCCGGCGAAGCCGGCGGCGGGGGCAACCCCGGACATTGTGGACGCATACAACGCGGCGGTCGCTGCCATAAAGCTGCAGTGGTTCTACTTCCCCCTGAAGAACCCCTGCCTGATCACCATGACCGGCGCCTTTCTGCTTGGCATCATTGTCTCGCTGTTGGCCCCGGAGCGCTCGGCCGAAGAGGGCTTTGCCGAAGTCGAGCGGCGGGCGCTGCTTGGCGAACCGCGGGGCGTGGCGGCGGAATAGCCCGTAGGCCTCTCGTCGCCAAGGCGATCACCGGGCCGAAGGGCTTTCCCTTCGGCCCGTTTCTTTGTCGATTTTCGCCTCTATGGTAGAGTAATAGCGCGGCATGCGCCGCGTTTGCCGGGTCAATAGGGTGCCTGCCGAAGCGCAAGGCAGGGGGGTGGCATGACCGATCCGCAAGCAGAAACCTTTATTCGGACGGTTCGTCCATTCGACGTGCTCGACGACGGCGATATCAACCGGGTCGCCGACGCGCTGACACCGAGCCATTTCGCGCCTGGCGACGTGGTCATTCAGCGATTGAATTCGCCGGGCGCGCTTTACATCGTCGCCGATGGCGGTGTTGAAGAGTCCGATCAGGCCGGACCGATCAACGCTTACGGCGCCGGCTCGACGTTCGATTGCGTCGGACTGATCAACGGGCGGAGTGAAAACAGCTTCGTTGCGCGGACGCGCAGCGCCTGCTACCTGATGCCAGCGCAGCTGTTTCATGCCCTTTCGCGGCGCAATCCCGCGTTTCGCGATTTCTTCTTGCGAGAGCTGAACCGGCGCCTCGATGTGCAAGTGGCGGCGCAGCAGCAGCGCGAGGCGTCCTCGTTTTTGCTTGCCCGCCTGGGTGAGGGACATCTGCACCCACCCGTTTTCGTCGATCCCAAAACGACGCTTGTCGATGCGGCACGGCTTATGCGGGTGCGTGAGATCTCCGCCCTGCTCGTGCGTCGCGGCGATGCCGTCGGCATCTTCACCGAGCGCGACGTGCGCGAGCGTTCGGTTCTCATGGGCATGCCAGACTCAACGCCGATTGGCGATCTTGCCAGCGAGCGTCTGTTTACGCTCGATCACGACGATTTTTTGTTCAACGCCCTGGTGTTGATGACCGAACAGTCGATCCGGCATATCGTGGTTACCCGAGGGGGCGAGATCGAGGGCGTGTTTGAACAGGCGGACCTGCTGAGTGTTCTCGCCAATTCATCTTACGTCGTTGCCAGCAAGGTTGATCGATCGACAACCAGCGCGGAACTGGCGCAGGCCGTAGCTGGCGTGACGCAACTTGTCCGCTCCCTGTTCGAACGTGGCGTGAAGCCGCGCTACATCGCTCGCATCATCACCGATATCAATCGCAAGACCTTCCGCAAGGTGTTCGAAAAGACTGTTCCGCCGGGTTTGCAAGACCGGGTGTGCCTGATCGTGATGGGCAGCGAGGGGCGAGGAGAGCAGTTGCTCCGCACCGACCAGGATAACGGGCTGATCTTCGCCCTTGAACCGATGGAAGGCGAGCGCGCGACGGTCGCCGACGCGTTCACGCGCGATTTGATCGATCTCGGCTATCCGCCTTGCCCCGGCAACGTCATGGTCGCCAATCCGCAGTGGTCGAAATCGCTCGAAGGTTACCGTCGGTCCGTCCGCGCGTGGGTGGCGGCACCCACGGGCGACGCCTTGCTTAATCTCGCGATCCTCCTCGATGCCTCGGCCATTGCTGGCGATGGCGCGTTGCTCGGCACCCTGAAGTCTTCGCTGATGGACCTGGTCAGTAATGAAGATGCGCTTGCCGGACATTTTGCTCGCGCCGTCCTGGCGTTTCCGACTCCGCTGGGGCTGTTCGGGCGTATCACCATGAATGAGAACCTTAACGGCAAGCGCGGGATCGATATCAAGAAAGGCGGAATTTTTCCAATCGTACACGGTGTGCGGAGTTTGGCGCTACAGTACAGAATAACCGAAACCAATACCATCGGACGTATTCAGGCGTTGTGCGGCCGAGGTCCTTTCAGCGAGGAGTTTACCGCTGATCTGATCGAAGCTCTCGATTTCATGATGATGTTGCGACTACGGCAGCAATTCTCGGCGATCGACCGTGGCGATGTCTACGGGAACATCGTTCCGATCGACGATATGCACGGCTTTGAGCGCAACCTTCTGCGATCATCGCTAAAGATCGTCAAGCATTTCAAAACAGATGTCGCGCATCATTTCCGCCTGGACATGTTAACATGAGGGCATGCCGCCTTTTTTCATTGTTTATTCAACAGAATATGTCAGCCTATATTTTTGCCATCGCTGTCGGCATCGTGGTTTCGATCCCACGACGGCCTGCGAGGAACGACAAAGAGTGGCTTCGCCGGGGAGACTGATTTATGACCCGCAGTGGGTGGGTGATCCTGCTGTCGACCCTGTGCGCCCAACTCGCCTTGATCGCCGCAACCGCATGGGCATGCTGGGACCTGCTCGACTCCAGCCAGCAGACAAGCGCGGTGGAAATCGTCCAGCGCGCGGGTGGCGCGCTCTTGTTGGGCACCGTGGCGCTGTGCGGGCTGATCGGCGCGGTCATGTACGCGATTTTCTCGCGATGGGTTCGGCCATTGGGCGGTTTCGTCGAGGCGCTCCGGTTGATCGCCCTCAGCAACCCCCGCCACCGCGTATCGCAGAGCGGGACGCCCGAGATCGGCGCGCTGGCCATCGGCATCAACCTTTTGGCACAACGTTTCCAATCGCTGCATGACGACGTCGACGAGCGGATCCGTGAGGCCAACGCGCTGATCGAAGAAGAGAAAACGATCCTGATCACGCTGATGTCGAAGCTGACCCAGGGCGTTCTGGTGTGTAACCTCGAAGGCCGGATCCTGCTTTACAATCGCCAGGCGCAGCGCCTGCTTGAGCGATCCGCCGGCCAGTCTGAAGGCCACTGGATTGGTCTGGGGCGGACGGTATATGGCGCAATCGACGAAAACGTGATCCGCCATTCGCTCGAAAACATCCGCCACCGCCTTGATGGCGGCGAGACCAACCTGATGGTCCCGTTCGTGGCGCCGCGACCAGGCGGCCAAATGCTCAGTGCCCAGTTCATCCCGATCGTCGATCACGAGAAGTGCTTGAGCGGCTATATCCTTACCTTTTTGGACGTTACCCGGCAGTTCGATACCGAAAGCCGGCGGGGCGTTCTGCTGCAATCATTGACCGAGGGGCAGCGCTCGGCGATCGGCGGCATTCGTGCGGCCATCGAAACAGTTCTCGCCTTTCCGGAGATGGACGAGGCCGGCCGCCAGCAATTTTTCGAGGTTATCCGCGATGAGGCGCTGAAGGTCAGCGGCCATCTTGACCGTTTGGAAGTCGAATACGCCGAGGACCTGACGATTCAGCTTCCGTTCGAGGATATCCTCGGCAGTGACCTCCTGGCGACGCTCGAGCGAAACCTGGAAGAGACGCGCGGCGTCGTAATTGAGGTCAGCGCGCCGGTTGAGCCGGTCTGGTTGAAGATCGAGAGCTATGCGGTCATCCAGTGCCTGTTGTTTCTCGTCGATCAGTTGATCGCTTGGTGCCGGGCGGAGGACATGCAGTTGACCCTGGCGGCGAAACGCGCGCTGGCGTCGTTCGAGCTGCAATGGAGCGGCGCGGCGCTGGATATGGAGGCGCTGCGAAACTGGGGTATTCGCAACGTTACGACTGATCCGCGCGGCACGACGAAGACGTTGTTCGAGGCGATCGAGCAGTACGGTGGGGTCATCTGGGCCGATCGGTCCGCCGCGACGGGTCGGCCTTGCGTGCGACTGATCCTGCCGACCAGCGATCTCGACGTCGAAAGCGGCGTCCGTGCCGACGATGACTACGGACACGATTTCGACTTTCACCTGTTCGGGCAACGAAGCGAGACGCGCGATCTGATGTCGGTCTCGCTCGACCGGCTCAGCGTGACCGTACTCGATGTCGAAACCACCGGTCTCGATCCCGACAACGGCGATGAAATCATCGCCATTGGGGCCGTTCGCATCGTCAACGGCCGGATTCTACGCCAGGAAAACTTCGATAGTTTCGTCCACCCCAAGGGAGGGATATCGCTCCAGTCGCAGGCGATTCACGGCATTACCGCCAGCATGCTGCGAGGCGAGCCGCCGATCGAGGATGTCCTGCCGCGATTGCGCCGGTTCGTCGAGGATACGGTCATTGTCGGTCATAACGTCGACTTCGATATGCGGTTCTTTGCCGTCGCCGGCAGCCGGCTCGGTGTTTCGTTCGACCGCCCGGTGCTGGATACGCTGCTGCTTGAGTGCGCGATCAATCCCAACCACGAAGACAAGAGCCTGGAGGCGATCGCGGCGCGCCTCGGCAAGTCGGTGACCGGTCGTCACACGGCGCTCGGCGACGCATTGACGACCGCCGAGATCTTCGTCGCCCTGCAGCCACTGCTGGCGCAGAATGGCATCCGGACCTTGGGCGAGGCGATAAGCGCCTGTCGCTCAAGCCCCTATGCCCGCCTGACCGCCTGACCGCGCGATGTTCGCTCTTTCGAAATCGTCGCCGATAGCGGCCCCGCTGCTCCGCCTCGCCGCAATCATGCTCATCGCCGGACTCGTCGTGTTCGGTGGTGGGCTGCTCATCCGCTCCGGGGTGTTCGATTCACCGCCCGGCGCCTACGAAGTCCGCGAGGGTGATATTCTGCTGACGGACGGCGCCTATGGCGACGCGCTCGAACGTTTCGAGGCGGCGATCACTCTGGCACCCGACCATTATGGCGCCTGGATGGGCAAGGCGATCGCGCTGACGCAAAGCGGCCGGCCGGATGAGGCGCTTGCCGCGTTTTCGTTCGTCATCGATGCGATCGGACGCCGCCTCGCCGGGGCAAACATACCGGGGGACGTTTCGAGGGGGGGCGCGGGACCGGGCGCGTCCGCAGCGCGTGCCACCGCGTCGGGCGGCGCAGATGCGGTCGAGGATGCGCCGGCGCGGGCCATCCTCGCCGCCGCGTATGCCGATCGCGGTATTCTCTTCGATCGCCTGGGCCGCTGGGACGAGGCGCTCGCCGACTACCGCCGCGCGCTGGCGCTCGATGCCAGTGTTGTTTCCCCGCCTGGGATCGTCGCGCGGATCCTTTATGGCAACGCCCATCCGTCGTCGGTCGCCAGGCGCGCGGAGTATCTCGCCCATCAGCTCGCCTTGCCTGCAGACGACCGGGTAATGCGCATCCCCGACATCGACGCCCGCCAGCGCATGCACAAGCCGTGATCGTTAGCATCGCGCCAGAGGCGGAGTCTTCGCCCGCAAGCGGGGGGCGGCCCGCGCTTGATCGGTGGGTAGCGGTCCGATAGGCTGCCCGGCGTGCGTCGGGTCGCGGAGTGCGGCGAATGAGCGAGGGGGACGTGTTCAGCGGGGGCTGCGCGTGCGGCGCCGTACGGTATCAATGCCGCGCCGATCCGATCATCGCCACTTTTTGCCAATGCCGCGCCTGCCAATGGGATAGCGGCGGCGGCCATTCATCGCACCTCGGCGTTGCCGCCGACGCGGTGACGGTTACGGGCGAGGTGCGTTTCTGGGAGACGATAGCAAAGAGCGGCGCCGTCACCCGTCGCGGCTTCTGCCCGACCTGCGGCTCGCCGATGCTCTTAACGTCGACCGGTATGGCGGGGGTGATCTTCCTGACCGCTGGCAGCCTCGACGATCCCGCGGTCTTCCGGCCGTCGATGGTGGTCTTCGCCAGCGAGGCGCCCGCCTGGGATGCAATCGATCCGTCGCTGCCCCGCTTCGCCGGAATGCCGCCCTCGCGGACCTGATTCCCTCGTGTGCCGCCACCCGCCGGGGAACGGCCAGCCTGCTCCATTGGACCCTGCCGCGCAGTAGAGGGATGTGGCATAGGTAGCGGCTTTGAACTAACATCGCCCCGTGCCGCCCGTCGTAGACGGGCCGAGATACCGGTTGCTCTCGTCGTCAGCGCATCTGAACGCACGAAGGCGATATTTCCGAGACACAGGAGCTTCCAAAGCCCGCGTCAATCCGTGAAGCGCCCGTAGCTCAGCAGGATAGAGCACAGGATTCCTAATCCTGGGGTCGTGGGTTCGAGTCCCGCCGGGCGCACCAGTTTTCAATCACTTAGAGCGGTTTCCACTCACTCTGGCTCATATCCTGCGGGGGTGAAGAAGTTTGCGCATTCGGCTGGTGTGAATAGATCGATGAGCGAGCCGATGGTGCGCCAGAGGCCGTCGACGGTGCGTTCGGCGGCTTTTCGGAGCAGGGGCTTCAGCTTGGCGAACGCGTTTTCGATCGGGTTGAAGTCCGGGCTGTAGGGGGGCAGGAACCGCAACTCAGCGCCGGCGGCTTTGATCGCCGTGCGGACGGCGGGCGATTTGTGGCTTGAGAGATTGTCCATGATCACGATGTCGCCTGGCTTGAGCTCGTGCACGAGGATCTGGTCGACATAGGCATCGAAGGCCCGCTGGTTGATCGGGCCGTCCAGCACCATGGGCGCGACGATGCCCGACAGCCGCAGACCGGCGACGAACGTCGTCGTCTGCCAGTGGCCAAACGGCACGCCTATGCGCAGCCGTTCACCGCGCGGGGCGCGGCCATGGGTGCGTGCGATGGCGGTGGACGCCCAGGTCTCGTCGATGAACACCAAGCGGTCCGGATCGAGATCGGGCTGCGCCTCGAACCATGCCAGCCGGCGCATCAGGACATCCGCACGGTCCTGCTCGGTGGCGTATCCGGTCTTTTTTTGCGCGTGATGCCGTGGCGCTGGAAGAAACGGTGGACGGTGCCGATGCCGACCGGCGTGCCCCGTTCGGCCAACTGATGAGACCTGTGCGCGGGTGGTGATTTTCCGCACGATTGCAGTCGGATAGGCGGCTCTGGCTGGGGTTTGGTGGGGCTTGTGCGGCTGCGCCAAAGCACCCTGGTTTGTGGATCAGACGGGCTTGGCGATAATGCTCAGGGTGCGCTTGAGGTTGTAGGCGATGGCGGTGAGGTGAACCTGGGCCGCGGCTTTGGCGATCCCGAGCCATCGCATTCGCCTGAGCCCGTAACTTCGCTTCCAAGTGCCGAAGATCTTCTCGATCCGGCCGCGCACCCGGTGAATCGGCGCATTGAAGGCCGCCAGCCTCGCCAGGGTCTCCTTTTCATCCAGCCCCCACATACCGGTCGCGGCGATCCGTGCATGTCCGCCCTTGATGCGCACCGCCTCGCGGAAATGGGCGCCGCGATAGGCGCTGTCGCCGAATACCTCGCCCGGCGAGTCGAGCAGCGCCGCCGACCCCGCACGGCCGTCGTTGACGTTGGCTGGGGTGACGACAACCGCCTCGACGAGCGCCGTATCGGCGTCGGCACCGACATGGGCCTTGAAGCCATGAACGGCCGGCCGGCCTTTGTGCTTGACCCAGCGGGCGTCGTCATCGTCCTCGCTGGCAGACGCGATGATCGTGGCATCGACGATGGTGCCGGTCTTCACATGCACGGCTTTCGCCTTCAGCTGGCGGGTGACCGCCTCGAACAGGGCACGATCCAGGCCGGCCGCCACCAGGGCTTTGCGAAAGCGGACGAAGGCGGTGCGCTCCGGTGTCGGCTCGGTCCTTGAAAAGCCGCAGAACCGCCGGAATGAAGCCCGGTCGTCCAGCGCTTCAGCCAGCTTTACGTCCGACAGGTCATACCAGACCGACATCAGCAGTCCCCTGAACATCGCCAGCGGCGGCCACGCCGCCTCCCCTTTGGCACTGGCATGGATCGGCTTCAGCAATACCGTGATCGGATGCCAATCGATCAGCGCCAAGAGCTCATCCAACGACGAACACTGACCGCCCGTCTCTGCCAACCGAAGCCGCTCCTGACCAATGACCCGATGCGCCATCGCCGCCCCCATAATCCCAATGATCGCATCGAATCAGAGACATAGTCGCGAGTCCAGCATTACCCGCACACAGGTCTCCTGATACCGCTGAGCGGTTGATCTGACTTGGCGTTGGGGATTTCCGAGTTCGCGAATTTCTGATTCCCTCATTTCCAGCAGATATGGGGGAAGCGATGGGACGAGCCCTCGAAATCCGGGATGATCATGCGGCTTCGGAGTTGCGGCTCCTCGCCCGTCGCGAGCGGGACGGTCGAGTGGCGGCGCGGATGTACGCGATCGCGAACGCGCTGGACGGGATGACGCGGGCGGAAGCGGCGCGGCTGGCCGGGATGGAGCGCCAGGCGCTCAGGGACGCGGTCGTCCGCTACAATGCCGAGGGTCTGGCCGGGCTGAAGGGCCGGCCGAAAGGCCATGCGCCGCGCACGCTGAGCGAGGCCGAGGAGGCGACGTTCGCGGCGGCGATCTTTCGTGGCCCGGACCCGGAGGCCGACGGCGTCTCGGCGTGGACCCGGGCCGACCTGTGCCGCTGGCTCGCGGCGCACTTCGGCAAGACCTACCATCCGTCGAGCCTGACCCGGGTGCCGCGGCGGATGGGGCTGTCGCGGCAGAAGGTGCGGCCGGTCCACCCGCAGGCGGACGCCCGGGCGCAGGCCCGGTTCAGAAAAAGGGGCTGCGCGAGGCGGTGAGCGCGACGGCCGCGGCGCATCCCGAAAGGCGGGTCGAGCTGTGGTTCATGGACGAGGCGCGCGTCGGCCAGAAAGGCCGCGTCCGCCATCGCTGGTGGCTGAAGGGCCGGCGCCCACCCGGCGTCTGCGACCGCCGCTACGACTGGGCCTGGATCTTCGGCACCGTCCGTCCGGCCTGCGGCGACGCCTTCGCCCTCGTCCTGCCGGACGTGTCGACGGAAGCGATGCAGACCTTCCTGGACGCCTTCGCCGCCCGGCTCGCCCCGGACGTCCAAGCCGTCGTCGTTCTCGACCAAGCCGGCTGGCACGGCGCCAAAGCTCTGCACATCCCCGAAACCGTCACCCTGGTGCCGCTGCCCCCCCTATTCGCCCGAACTCGACCCAGTGGAGCGCCTCTGGCTCTACCTGCGCGACGCTTCCTGTCGCTGCGCCTCTTCCCCGACGACGACGCCATCGTCGACACCTGCTGCCGCCCCTGGAACGCACTCGCCGCCGAAACCGCCCGCATCGCCTCCCTCTGCAACGATCCCTGGATCAAGAAGCTCAAGTCATAGACTCGGCGGTATGAGGCGGGAGCCGCCCCCGCTAACCGATCACCCCACTCCCGCGACACCGGGTTCGTTCAATCCCCGCCGATTCAATCAACCCATGAAACGCCCTAGGGATTTGGCTAAAAATGTTGCGCGCGATAACGCCATTCTGGCGCCCGCCGATCGAGCGGACAACAATGGCGCGGAACGCAACTTACCGGAGCAAGGCGACAAGCAATCCCTCTCGGGATGCCCAACGACCCTAAATTTAAAAGAAAAGACTGGTCGGAGTGAGAGGATTCGAACCTCCGGCCCCTGCCTCCCGAAGACAGTGCTCTACCAGGCTGAGCTACACTCCGTTGCGCCGTGGCGAGGTATATACGCGCCGGTGGGGTCCGCGGCAAGATGCCTCGCCGCGGAAAGGCGCTAAAGTCGATGCCGCGCCGCGAAACGTCAAGCCGGACTCCGCTCAGGCGTTGACATCGATGACCACCCGGCCGCGAACCTGGCCTTGGGTAATATCCTGGGCGAGGCGCTCGGCGTCCGCCAGCCGGGCTGTCGTGGTGATTGCCTCGAGCTTGGCCACCGGCAGGCATTCGCTTAGCCGCTTCCATGCCTCAAGACGTGTGGGTTTCGGGCACATCACCGAATCGACGCCGGCAAGCGTCACGCCGCGCAGGATGAACGGCATCACCGTTGTCGGCAGGTCGGCGCCCTGGGCGAGGCCGCAGGCGGCGACCACGCCTCCATACCGGGTCGAGGCGAGGACGTTGGCGAGAGTGTGGCTGCCGACCGCGTCGACCGCGGCAGCCCAGCGCTCCTTGGCCAGCGGTCGACCTTTTTCGCTGAGCTCGCGGCGCGCAAGGATGTCAGCGGCGCCGAGACTTTTGAGGAAATCGGCCTCGACTTCCCGCCCGGTGGCCGCTACCACGCGGTATCCCAGCGTCGAGAGGAGGGCGACGGCAACGCTGCCGACCCCGCCGGCGGCGCCGGTGACAAGGACATCCCCACTGTCGGGCACAACACCCGCGGCTTGCAGCTTCATGACGCAGAGCATGGCGGTGTAGCCGGCGGTGCCGATGGTCATCGCTTGCGCCGGGGTGAAGGCGGCGGGCAGCGGCACGAGCCAGTCGCCGTGCACGCGGGCGCGCTGGGCAAGGCCGCCCCAATGGGTCTCGCCGACCCCCCAACCATTGAGCACGACAGCGTCGCCGACAGCGAAATCGCCATGTGTGCTTTCACGCACCCGGCCGGCAAAATCAATTCCCGGGACCATCGGCCAGCGGCGCACGACCGGGCTCTTGTTGGTCATCGCCAGGCCGTCCTTGTAGTTGATCGTCGAATACGCGACGTCGACGGTGACGTCGCCGTCCATCAACTCGCTGACATCGATTTCGCCGAGCGCACAACTGAACGTATCATCGCGTTTGTCGAGCTTCCATCCGGTGAATGTTATCATCGTCTCTCCTCTCGGTCCCTTTGGGCGGTTTGCGAAAGCCGCTGCCCACCGCGCAGGCCTGCTCGTCGTCGCCGACGAGAACGCGCGGCCCTTAATCCACACTCGTCTTGCGAGGGTGGCGGTGCAAGGTGATCGAGCTGCCGCTCGCCGGATACGCTGGGCCATTGCCCCTGTGCGTGCATCATGGCGATAATGATCTGCGCCAGTACGGAAGAAGGAGACCATCCAGGCGATGATGACGACGCTCGACGTGAAGGGGCTGCAATGCCCGTTGCCGGTTCTAAGGGCAAACAAGCTGCTGCGACAGATGCAACCCGGAGACGAAGTCCAGGTGATCGCCACCGATCCTGCTGCGCCCAAGGATTTCGTCAGCTTTTGCGAGACGACGGGCCACTGCCTCGTCGCCAGCGACCAAGCGGACGGGGTGTTCACCATCACCTTGCGAAAAGCCGGTTAATCCGGCGCTGCCTGTCTCCTCGCTACCGATCCGAGCGCCCGCGATTTTCGCGCATCGGATCAGCGGCATTTCCTGTTGGCAAAATGGCGCCCAAGCCACCAGAATGTTGGGTTAGGAGAAAAACGGAACGTCCAACAACAAAGTAAAAGCATGCCCACACACTTCTATACCCACCCGATCTGCCTTGAGCACGACATGGGAGACTGGCATCCGGAAGCGCCGGCGCGACTTCGCTCGGTTCTGGCGGCTCTGGAGACGGAAGAGTTCACCTTTTTGGATCGCCATCACGCTCCCCTCGGGACGGTTCGGCAAATTCAGCGGGTACACGCGCCATTTTACGTCGAGGCGATCTTCGAGAACATCCCGAAGCAGGGGCACACGCACCTGGATTCGGACACCGCGCTCAATCCCGCGTCGGGTGATGCCGCGCTTCGCGCCGTGGGGGCTGTCTGTGCCGCCGTCGATGCGGTGTCAAACGGCGAGGCGCGCAATGCCTTCGTCGCCGCCCGCCCGCCGGGGCACCACGCCGAGGCGGCCTCGGCGATGGGCTTTTGTCTGTTTAACAATGTTGCCGTGGCCGCCGAACAGGCGCGCGCCGTTCACGGCATGGAGCGGGTGGCCGTCGTCGACTTTGATGTGCACCACGGCAACGGCACGCAGAACCATTTTTTCCGCTATCGTGATCTGTTCTACGCGTCGTCTCACCAGTGGCCATGCTATCCGGGAACGGGTATGGAACACGAGACTGGGGTGTTCAACAATATCGTCAATGTTCCGTTGAAACCGGGGTCGGGCTCGGACGAGTTTCGCCGCGGTTACGTCGAGCGGATTCTTCCCGCGCTGCGGAATTTCCATCCGGATATCCTGCTCGTGTCCGCTGGCTTCGATGCGCACGTCCGTGATCCGCTGGCGCAGATACGCCTGCAGACGGCGGACTTCGCCTGGGTGACTCGCGAACTTCTCGAGGTTGCCGAGAAATGCTGTCGTGGTCGCGTTGTCTCGGTGCTCGAGGGCGGTTACGACCTGCAGGCGCTCGCCGAGAGTTCGGCGGCGCATGTGCGCGCGTTGATGGGACATTGAGTGCGACGCAGGCAGGATCCGTCGCGCGATCATGCCCCTTGGGGGGGGCGGCCCGGGGAGGCCACGCCACGCGGCGCGCGTCTCATTTTCGCGACACCCCGGCGGCATGAGACCTAACGGGTGGATTCGGAACGGGTTTGCGCTTGCAAGCACGGGCGAAACCCGCGAAAAGGGTCAGACCGGACTGTTACCGCAAGGTGACGCTTGGTGCGTTCAAGGTTACGGGGGCAGGTGCCGAACGTTCGGCCGCCGGGGAAAGCCAATGATCGGAAACGCCGATTGAGCGAAAGCGAGAGCAACGACATCGCGGAATTGGGCTTCGAAGAGGCTCTGGCCGAGTTGGAGGCGATCGTTCGTCGGCTTGAGGAGGGGGCAGGTCGCCTCGAGGACGCCATCGTTGCCTACGAGCGGGGAATTGCCCTGCAGCGGCACTGCGACGCAAAGCTCCAGGAGGCTCAGTCGCGGGTTGAACGCATCGTCGTCGGCCGCAATGACGCGGTCCTGGCGGAGCCCGTGAGCTTCGACTGAGGAATCAAAAAGTGCAAATCAAAGGGGCGCTTGCAGAGAACGCCCGTGATGTTGACGAGATGCTCGACCAACTTCTGCCGGCGCGGCCCGATCCCGAATCGCGGCTGATGGAGGCGGCGCGCTATTCCACCCTGTCGGGCGGCAAGCGGATAAGGCCGTTCCTGGTGATGTCGAGTTCAGCTCTGTTCGGGGTTTCTCGCCCGTTCTCGCTGCGCGTCGCTGCGGCGATCGAGATGGTCCATTGCTATTCGCTGATCCATGACGATCTCCCGGCGATGGACAACGATGATCTGCGTCGCGGTTTGCCGACATGCCACGTCAAGTTCGACGAGGCAACGGCGATCCTCGCCGGTGACGCGCTGCTTGCCCGGGCGTTCGAGGTTATCGCCGATGGGCCGACGCATTCGGATCCGCGCGTGCGTGCTGACCTTGTCGTCGAGCTTGCCCGGGCGGCCGGCGGTGACGGCATGGTGGGTGGCCAGATGCTCGATCTTCTCGCCGCCGAAGTCCCGCTGGAGATCGCCGAGATCACCCGGATGCAGCGGATGAAGACGGGCGCGCTGATCGCATTTTCCTGCGAGGCGGGCGCCATTCTCGGCAAGGCCAGCGACAGCGCCCGTCACGCGCTGCGCGCCTATGCCCACGACCTTGGCCTCGCGTTTCAGATTGTTGACGACCTCCTCGACGTCGAAGGTGACGCCGAGGAAGTCGGCAAGCGGACCAATAAGGATCAAGGCGCCGGCAAAGCGACATTCGTTTCCGTGCTCGGCGTCGAACGCGCTCGTGCCCAGTGCGACATGCTGTCGCGGCAGGCGGTGCGGCATCTCGATATCTTTCCGGACAGCGCGGAGCCCTTGCGGGCCCTCGCGACGTTCGTGGTCAATCGGCGGCATTGAGAGGCTCTGCAATGTCGCTTGCACAAACCAAAGAGCTGAAAGCCGGACGAGGAGAGAAGACGTGAAGGAGACAGCCCTGACCGCGCTGCTTGATTGCGTGAAAGAACCGAGCGATCTCCGCCGTCTCTCGGAAGAACAGCTCGTCCAGCTCGCGCACGAACTGCGGCAGGAAACGATCCGCATCGTCTCAATCACTGGCGGGCACCTCGGGGCCAGCCTCGGCGTCATCGAGCTGACCATCGCCCTGCACTACGTGTTTGATACGCCGCGCGACAAGCTCATCTGGGATGTCGGCCACCAGGCCTACCCACACAAGATCCTGACCGGCCGACGTTCGCGCATGCTCACCCTGCGCCAGGGGGGAGGCCTTTCCGGCTTCACCAAGCGCTCGGAGAGCGAGTACGATCCGTTCGGCGCCGCCCACACCTCGACGTCGATCTCCGCTGCGCTCGGTATGGCGGTGGCTCGCGACTTCCGCGGTGATGACAACAATGTCATTGCCGTGATCGGCGACGGGGCGATGAGCGCTGGCATGGCTTACGAGGCGATGAACAACGCCGGCGCCATGCACTCGCGGTTGATCGTTATTCTCAACGACAACGACATGTCGATCGCCCCGCCGGTGGGGGCGATGAGTGCCTACCTCTCGAAGCTGATCTCCTCGAAGCCCTACCGCTCGCTGCGCCACGTCATCGGCGACGTCTCCAAGAAGTTCCCGCGCGGTCTCGGCGTCGCCGCGCGCAAGGCCGAGGAATACGCCCGCGGCCTGGTTACCGGCGGAACGTTGTTCGAAGAACTGGGCTTCTTTTACGTGGGCCCGATCGACGGCCATAACTTCGAGCACTTACTGCCGGTGCTGAAGAACCTGCGTGATGACCGCGAGCCGGGACCGGTTCTGGTCCACGTCGTCACCAAGAAGGGCCACGGCTATCCGCCGGCGGAGGCGTCGGCCGACAAGTATCACGGCGTCGGCCGCTTTGACGTGGTCACCGGCGAGCAGGTCAAGGTCAAGGCCAACGCGCCGAGCTATACCGAGACCTTCGCCAAGGCGTTGATCGCTGAAGCCGAGCACGACGATAAGATCATCGCGATCACCGCGGCGATGCCGGCGGGCACCGGCGTTGACAAATTCGCCAAGCGCTTTCCCGAGCGCAGCTTCGATGTCGGCATCGCCGAGCAGCACGCGGTGACCTTCGCCGCCGGCCTTGCCGCCGAGGGCTACAAGCCGTTTACCGCAATTTATTCGACCTTCCTGCAGCGCGCCTACGATCAGGTGGTGCACGACGTCGCCCTGCAGCGGCTGCCGGTGCGCTTCGCCATGGACCGGGCGGGTCTCGTCGGTGCCGACGGGGCGACCCATGCCGGCGCCTTCGATCTGCCCTATATGCTCTGTCTGCCCGACATGGTGGTCATGGCCGCCGCCGACGAGGCCGACCTCATGCACATGGTGGCGACGGCGGCGGCGATCGACGATCGGCCGTCGGCGATCCGCTATCCGCGCGGGGAGGGGATGGGTGTCGAGATGCCGGCCCGCGGCCAGGTGCTGCCGATCGGCAAGGGGCGAATCCTCAAGGAAGGAACATCGATCGCCATCCTCAGCCTCGGCACCCGCCTCGGCGAGGTGATGAAGGCGGCCGAGGAACTGGCGGCACGCGGCCTGTCGACGACGATCGCCGATGCCCGCTTTGCCAAGCCGCTCGACCACGACCTGATCCGCCGCCTCGCCCACGAGCACCCGGTTCTGATCAGCATCGAGGAGGGAGCGGCCGGCGGCTTTGCCGCACAGGTCATGCAGTTCCTCGCGCTCGAGGGCCTGCTCGACGGGATCGTCAAATTTCGCCCGATGACGCTGCCGGACGTGTTCCTCGATCAGGACAAGCCGGAATTGCAATATGAACTCGCCCACCTGAACGCACGCCATATCGTCACAACAGCCCTGAAGGCGCTAGGCCGCTCGGCCGAGGCCGCGGAGGCGGCACGCGCCTGACGACTGGGCTGAGACGGCTGACCTGACGGCTGGGCCGTCGCCGCGTTGCTTTGGGGCAGGAACGGCGGATCGCGCAGATCCGTCAATTGAGCGGGCATGAGGGACAAGCGGCGCCTCGATCTTGTTCTCGTCGAGCGCGGCCTCGCCGAAAGCCGTACCCGTGCTCAGGCGCTGGTCATGGCCGGGCTGGTCTTTAGCGGCGAGCGGCGACTGGACAAGGCGGGCGAGACCATAGCCATCGACCTTCCGCTCGAGGTTCGTGGCCGGGAGCATCCATGGGTTTCCCGTGGGGGGGTGAAGCTCGCCTTCGCGCTCGATCATTTTGCGATCGATCCCACCGGCCTCGTTTCGCTCGACGTCGGTGCTTCGACGGGCGGGTTTACGGACGTCCTGCTCACGCGCGGGGCCGCACGGGTCTACGCCGTCGATGTCGGCTTCGGCCAGCTTGCCTGGAAGCTTCGCGGCGAATCGCGGGTCGTCGTCCTGGAACGGCTGAACGCCCGCGAACTTTCGAGCGCGCACGTACCCGAGCCGATCGACCTCGTCGTCTGCGATGTCAGCTTTATCAGCCTGACGATCGCGCTTCCGGCAGCGCTGGCGCTCGCCGCGCCGGGCGCGCGACTCCTGGCGCTGATCAAGCCGCAATTCGAGGCGGGGCGCGGGCAGGTCGGCAAGGGCGGCATCGTCCGCGATCCCGCCGTGCATCGCGGCGTGTGCGAAAAGATCGCCGGCTGGCTCGCCGATCGGCCGTCGTGGCACGTAAAGGGCATCATCGACAGTCCGGTGACGGGGGCGGACGGCAACATCGAATACCTCATCGCCGCTGTCCGTGAGGCGTAGTTCGCCCGACGGCACAGCGGTCGATCGGCTCACCCCGTGTATCCTACCCGTTCCGGGGAATTTTCTCCTCCTATCCGGAACCTGTCAACCCGACCGGCGTTGATGGCGACTTAGTGGGGCCGATGCCCCGCGAATGACGGAGGCGGCGATGAACGTATCTGAAGTTATGAAAGAGCCGGCGGAGGTGATCACACCGGACACGCCGATCATTGAGGTGTCGCGAAAGATGCGGACGGTCGGGGTCGGTATTCTACCGGTGGTCGTCGACTCCCGGCTGACCGGCGTGATCACCGATCGCGACATCGTTCTGCGCGTGGTCGCCGAGGGCCTCGACGGCGAGAAGACCCTGGCCGGTGACGTGATGTCGCACGAGGTGGTGTGCTGTTTCGAGGACGAGACCGAGGCACACGCCCACGCGTTGATGGAGAAGTACGAACTCCAACGACTGCCGGTGATTGATCGTAAGCACCGCCTGTGCGGAATCGTGACGTTGGCGAAGCTGGAAGGCCACGCGCCGCCTCATCGCACGGCCGTCAAGGTGACTTTTCACAAGGAGAAGACCGACTCCCACGGCATGCCGCACCGCGTGGCGGTCAAGACGCTGTACATCACCGGGGCCGACTCGCCGCAAGACGCCGAAGCCGCGGCGGTGCGCCATATCGAACAAAAAGAACGAACGGCGTGGACCAATGTCGCCACTGGAATGGAGACGGTCAAGGAGACGGACGGAATACCGAAGCAGCAGCCGTAAACCTCAGCTACGGCGCAGAATCAGGGGATTGCCTTCAGGGGATGGCCGGCGCGCCGGTATCGGCGACCGTCGGGGGAGGTCCGTCGAGCGCCTGTTTGAGGTCGGCGACGAGACTGATCACGCCTTCGAGGATCGCCAGGGCCCAGTCGGGATCGGAGCGCAGTACCGCCCGCAGTTCCTTGCGGGTAAAGGCAAGCAGCTCGCCATCGCTGTTCGCGTGGGCCGAGGCGGCATACGGCTGACCGGTGAGGGCGGAAAAGCCGAGAACCGCCCCCTTACTCGCCGCAAGGGTAAGGCCGTTGTGCTGGCGCGCAATCTCCCCTTCGAGAACGAGGTAGGCGTATTCGGAGGGTTCGCCAGCCGAATAGAGAGTCTGGCCCCGGTGCAAAAAGATCCTGTGCATCGCGTGTCCGTTGGGCAGGAGTTTTTTGACCACCGTCTTTGCAGACGATCGTTCCTCATGACCTTATACAGGATCGTGGGATGATGAGGGCGAGCAATCGCAACCGTGCCCGTCAGTCGGCTTCGGACTGCGCGTCGTCCCAGGTAATTTGAAGGTCGGCCCAGGCGTCGACCGCGCGGTCGAGGTCCTTTTGAACCTTGTCCAGTCGCTTGTGCTGTTCGGCCACCCGTCCCGGATCGCCCTGGTAAAGGTCGGGATCGGCCATGGCCTCGATCAGCCGTGCCTTTTCGCTCTCGAGCGTTTCCACCGCGCGCTCTGCCTGGACGAGCTGCTTCTTTAGTGGCGCCAACGCTTCGCGGCGTTGTTCGGCGAGCCGGCGCCGTTCCTTTTTGCTGCCCGTGGCCTTGTTGCCCAAGGCCTTGTTGCCCGTGGTGCCATCCTTGGCGGAGGCGTTGCGATTATCCGCGCCGCCGCTCCGGCCCAGCAACAACGACCGGTAATCCTCCATGTCGCCGTCAAAATCGCTGACCGTGCCGCCGGCGACCAGCCAGAGGCGATCGGTCGTCAGCGCGAGAACGTGCGGATCATGGCTGACCATGACCACGGCCCCGGTGAAATTGTTGATCGCCTCGATCAGAGCCTGGCGCGATGCGACGTCAAGGTGATTGGTCGGCTCGTCGAGCAGAAGGACATGCGGGCGGTCGGCGGTCATCAGCGCGAACAGCAGGCGCGCTTTCTCACCGCCCGAAAGGTTGCCGATCTTCGTCTCTGCGCGCTGCTGAGAAAAGCCGAAGCGGCCGAGTTGGCTGCGCAGGGCGACCTCCGCGTCACGCGGCCGCCGTCGGCCAAGCTCGACGACCGGCGTCACGGCAACGTCGAGTTCCTCCGCCTGATGCTGGGCGAAGTAGCCGACTCGCAGCTTTCCGGAGCGGACAAAGGCGCCGGCGGACGGCTCCAGCCGGCCGGCCAGCAGCTTGATCAAGGTGGACTTACCGTTGCCATTGGCGCCGAGCAGGCCGATGCGATCGTCCGCATCAAGGCGAAGGGACAGTTTCTTCAACACCGCCGTGCCGTCGTAGCCGACGTCGAGCGCATCCATGGTCATTAGCGGCGGTGCTAAAGGGTCCGGTTCGGGAAAGGTAAAATCGACGGCGCCCTCGTCCTGCAAGCGGACGATCGGTGGCAGGCGCTCCAGCATGCGTAGCCGCGATTGTGCCTGCTTCGCCTTCGAGGCCTTGTAACGGAAGCGATCGACGAACGACTGAAGGTGCGCCCGCTGGGCATCAACCTTCATGCGCATCTTCTCGCTCTGCTCGAGGCGAGCACGGCGGGTTTGCTCGAAACGGTCGTAACCGCCTTGATAGAGCGTCAGTTTACCGCCTTCAAGATGGAGTATTTCCTCGACTACGCGGTTCAGCAGGCCGCGGTCATGGCTGACGAGCAGGAGCGTGCCGGGATAGGTGCGCAGATAATCCTCAAGCCAAAGGGCCGCTTCCAAATCGAGATGGTTGGTCGGCTCGTCGAGCAGCAGCAGGTCGGGTTGGGTGAACAGCAGGGCCGCCAACGCCACGCGCATCCGCCAGCCGCCGGAGAATTCGGCGCACGGCCGCTGCTGCGCTGCCTCGTCGAAACCCAACCCGGCGAGGATACGGGCGGCGCGAGCTGGAGCGGTGTGGGCATCGAGGTCGCGTAGACGTGTGTGAATCTCAGCAATGCGATGGGGATCGGTCGCGGTGTGTGCTTCGGCTTCAAGGCTCGCCAATTCACCATCGGCGTTCAACACCGTTGCGATCAGACTCTGTGGACCGCCGGGCGCTTCCTGGCGGGTGATGCCCACCCGCCAACGCGCCGGCATCTCGATGCGGCCTTCCTGCTGTTCGATATCTCCAACGATCAGCCGGAGCAGTGTCGTCTTGCCGGTTCCATTGCGCCCGACCAGCCCGATTCGATGGCCGGGATTGACGCTTGCGTCGCTCTGGTCGAAGAGCAGACGCGAGCCGATGCGGTAGGTAAGCTTTTCAATGCGCAGCATGCGGCGGGGTTTAGCACGCGCGTGCGAGCGAAGAAACACGCCGCCCGTCTTTTGCGACCCACCGACGCAGCTCTGACGCCGCGACGGTCAAGACAGGTGGGCGAGGGACTCGAATGTTCGCGTCAGACGTCCACTTTCCTCAAGGATGGCCTCGACGAAGCGGTCATGTTCGGGCAT
This sequence comes from Rhodospirillales bacterium, assembly GCA_016712595.1. Classification (NCBI taxonomy): domain Bacteria; kingdom Pseudomonadati; phylum Pseudomonadota; class Alphaproteobacteria; order Rhodospirillales; species Rhodospirillales bacterium. The sequence goes on along the minus strand of JADJQT010000006.1, from coordinate 54,907 downwards.
CGGCATCCCGCGATAATCGCGAAGGATCTCCGCGGCTGCCCGTATCACTGTCACGGACGTCCTCCACTCGTGCTCCGCGAGGGGGAATCCGTCATCGTGCTCGCCCATTTCTATCGTACCGATCTGTTCCGAGGCGGTTGACGAACTATATTGCGCTGCAGCATTTGCCAATCAGTACATATGCATTCTACGGCATCAGCGCAATCAAATTTCTCCGCGCCCACGTCTCCCCTGCTGTGCTGCTGTCCTAATCACGCCGACGCCGACACTATTTTGTTCGATTTTCATCAAAAAAATTCAACCATCAGGATACTCTCGAACAGGGTATTTCGCAATGAGATTACCCAAGCGATTGATGCCGGTTTGCCAGCGCAGCAACCACCGAGCGAGTTACGCTTTTGCAGCATGGCGGTTACACCCGGGCAGGCGCATGCTATGCGCGGCATGGCTGTTCGCGGCCGTGATTCTTATCGTCACACCAAGTCCTTTGGAGAGTTCCATGGCGGCGGACGGCGAGGGGTCAGGAGTGTCCGCCGGCAAAGGGGTATTCATGGATTTCGCAACCTTGATCCGAGCGAGCAGTCCTAATTCATGGTTGGTGGCGCCCAAGGGCCTGGAGATTCCGCCCCCACCGCCAGATGGCGAATCGCCAGTGTTCAACGTGCCACCCACCGATCTGGCACAGGCATGGATCGCGATCATCAAACGTCAGCCGCGCGTCACGGTGGTTGCTGTCTCGCCCGACGGCCGGCACATCGAAGCAAGACAGGTGAGCAAGGTGTTCGGCTTTATCGACGATATCAGCGCGGCGATTGTGCCTCTCGGCGCGACCGGCTCGACGATCGCCGTCTATAGCCGCTCGCGTGTCGGCTACTGGGACCTCGGCGTCAACCGCGCCCGCGTGCGCGCGTGGCTCGCTGCGTTGAGTGAACGGATCGCCACCACTGGGCGTGACTGAATCCACCGATCTGAGCATGTCCCGGCTTTAGGACGATACCGATCCGGCCCGCCGGCAGCGTGCCCCTGGTTAGGCTGGTATCATCGAAGAGCGTGAACCGCGCCGGGTTTCCCGAAGGCGGGTTTGTCCCAGTCCTACGCTGCCACGGCGCGGGACTCCAGTTCGGCGTCGTAGCTCGCCTCGACCGGCTGGACATCGCCGAGGTCGGTGTGTCCCGTGTGCCGCGTGGCGGCTCGCCGGGTAACTCCTTCGCATAACGGCCTGGTTTTATTGGCGCGCCCGAGAGGACTCGAACCCCTAACCTCTTGATCCGTAGTCAAGTGCTCTATCCAATTGAGCTACGGGCGCATCGGCGCCGCGACGGGCGCCTTCGAGAGCCGCGCGCTAGCGCGGAAGGCAGGGAACCTACCCGTTCGCCGCGCCCTTCGCAACAACAGTCGTTGCAAAAAATCGCAGCCTCGTCCGCGGCCATCACGGGCGTGCCCGAACCAGATACGAATAGGCAAGAAAAGCGAGCGGTGGTTGGCGGAGAACGCAAGCCTGCCCGGTGGCCCTCACCAGGGGGTGGCCGATCGCGCGGGGCGGCAGCCCCGACGGACGGGCCCCGTGGCCGGCCCCTGCTATGGTGACCCCGTGATGGCTTGAGCGATTGCCTTGGGCTGGGATGCTGTGGTGGGGCGCCCGTTTCGGCACGAAGGTGGGGGATTTGCGATGAGCCTCAGTCTCGTTTTCGAATCTGGAATGTACTCCTGGGTCGGAGTCTCGTGGCGGATAACGTGCTCCGCCGACGGACGCTACGTGGCGTTCGTTTACGGCGATCCAGACGGCATTCCGCATACGATGCGTGCTGACGTCGAAACAGGAGCGATCGTCAACATCTCCTTGAAGGCGGATGGGACGTTTGCAAACGGATATGACGCGGCGATTTCCGCTGGTGGTCGTTATGTCGTCTTTGAAGACTATGTTAGGGGCGAAGACTATGTTGGGGGCATTTTAAGCGCTTTTGTCAGGGATACAGAAACGCAAGACATCACGCGGGCAGACATCGGTGAAAACGGCGCGCTGCCAAACGGGGATGTCAGTTATTCCCGATCGAGCCTGTCGGCCGATGGTTGCTTCGTTGCCTTTGGAAGTAATTCATCGAACTTTGTTGAAGATAACAATAACGGCAGTCCGAACGTTTTCGTTAAGGATTTGCAAACCGGCGTATTGACGCGCGTCAGCACTGCGGCCGACGGTACGCAAGGAAACGGGAGTTCATACGAGGCGTCAATCTCGGCGGACGGGCGATATGTGGCATTCTCGAGCGCTGCCTCCAATCTCGTCCTGGACGATACGAATGACTGGGACATTTTTGTCAAAGACTGAAGAGTGGCGCGATTGTACGGGTCAGTATGGCCAACGACGGTACGCAAGCAAACGGCCCATCTGTATTTGCAAGCATATCCGCCGACGGAAAGGTCATTTATTTTTTTTCAGCATTGCTACAAATCTGTTCCAATGGGATACCAATAATTCCTACGATCTATTCCGCGTAACCGATTTCCTCGCCCACCTGATCGAGGGCGACAATACCGGCATCATCTCGTCGGCGGGGTTGACGATGAGACTCTGGCCGGGTACGCGGGGGCGGACACTCTGTACGGACAGGGCGGCGGGGACGTGATCCTCGGCAACGAAGATCGCGATCTTCTCTATGGCGGCGCCGGCGCCGATACCCTCGATGGCGGAACCGGCAACGACCGGCTTCATCGCGGCAACGCCGGCGACGTTGTCCGCGGTGGTCGGGGGCACGATACCCTGATTGGCGGGCTCGGCGCGGATACGCTCGAGGGCGGGATCGGTCACGATCTCTTCATCGTCAACGCCGGTGCTTCGGTCGTCGGCCGCGGCGATGTGATCCAGGACTTCACGAGCGGCGAGGACCGCATCGACCTTAAGGGCGCGGGCGTGACCGCCTTTATCGGCGATGCCGGGTTTACCGGTCACGACGGTGTGATCGAGGCCCGCTTCGATGCCGCTCAGCAGCACCTCGAGGCCAACCTCAACGACGACGGCATCTTTGGCTCCGGGGATCTCGTCATTTCTGGCATCCACACCATCACCGCCGCCGACCTCGTTCTCGCCTGACCCGTCGTTCCCGGCGAGGAGACCTTTCGGCTCACCTCACTGCGGGTTTTCGTCGATCAACCTCTGGACGAAGCGATAGCGCGATATATGCCACCTTCGTCGCCGTCGCCGTCGCCGTCGCCGTCGCCGTCGCCGTCGCCCCGCTGTCGCGGCGCGCCTCGAATTCCCCGGTCGAGGTATGATAGATCTCGATCGACAAAGCCGCTTGGCCTTACTCAGCGGCAAGCGAAGGGAGCGGGGATGTCCGAAGCGCGCACGCCAGCCAAGATCCATTCGTCCTCCTGGCACGAGATGCACCGGGAAGCCGTTGACCTCGCCGGCCGGCTCGCCGCTTGCGGCCCGTATCGCGGCATCGTCGCGATCAGCCGCGGCGGCCTGGTTCCGGCGGCGATCGTCGCCCGGGTGCTCGGCATCCGCCTGGTCGAGACGCTGTGCATCTCCAGTTACGACGGCGAGATCAAGGGACCGCTCGAGGTGCTCAAGACCGCATCGAGCGAAGTCGGCGACGGTGACGGCTGGATTCTTATCGACGATGTCGCCGATACCGGGTCGACCGCCGAGGCCGCCCGCCGGATGTTGCCGCGCGCGCGTTACGCGACGCTCTACACCAAGCCCGCCGGCCAGCCCTTCGTCGATACCTTCATCCGCTTGGTCGATCAGGACGTCTGGATCGATTTTCCCTGGGATCGGGATCCGGCGCCGAAAGCGTGAACGAAATGCGTGATGAAACACCAGGATTCGTCAAAAACAACCAGAAAATACACGCCTTGCGTGCGAAATCGTGGGGCGTTGACCCCATCGGCGAAAAAGGTCACGCGACGCGCCATGCTGTTGCCCGGGGCCTCGGTTTGCCTCTAGTGTCACCCGTCTCGGGCAGAACACGGACCTTCGCAGGAGGCCGGATCTGCCGTGCAGCGGCGCCATCCGGCGACCGGAAGCGGGTCAGGGAAAACGTTCAATGACACTTACATGCGGGTTTCGCACAGCGGCGCTTGCAATCGCGTTGGCGATTTCGGTCCCTGTGCTGGCAAAGGCGCAAGGTGCGGGTGCGCTCGTGCCGTTGCCGGCGGCGATGCAACAGGCGGCCACGAAGTATCTACCGGGGGTCGTTGGTGATCCGGTGCCGGCGTTTCCGATCGATCCGGACCTTGCGATGCTCCGTGCCGGCGAGCGGACCTATGCCATCGTCAGCGGCGCCGACGCGGGAACGACGGAACAGCACGTCATCACCCCTGTCGCTGGCGATAAGACCGGCAGGCAATGGCGCTATCAAGTCGGCGACCGCGCCGTTTATCTCCAGGACACGCCGGGCAAAAGCTTGACGATCGTCTCCGAGGCAGACGGCGATCAGGGTGTTTTGACGCGCTACAATCCACCCGAGCCGATGCTGATCGCCGGGATGAACGCGGGCGACAGCAAGCACCTCAAAATGAAGGTCAAGGTCTACGACATTTCCGATCCCGACGACCTCGAGCACGAGGGTGCGCTGGATGTGACGCTCACCTATGTCGGTGCGTACAAGGTCACGGTTCCGGCGGGAACCTTCGATGCGGCCCTGCTTCGCTGGGACTTCGAGGGAACGGTCGGACCGGCGACCGTCAAGGATATCCAGGGCCGGTTCGTCGCGCCTGGCGTCGGCATGGTTGCTGCGGCGGAACATCGCAACGTTGCCGCGTTCTTCGTCTATAACGACGACACCAAGGTCGGAAAGGTGCTGGCAACGGCGCCGTGAGCCCGCAAGGCCACCCGCGATCAGCGCACCGCAGACGACGGCTTTGATGCTGCGCGGGCAATTCAGGCGAGCTTGCGCAGCAGGCCCTCCCCGGATGCCCGCGTTTCGCACTTAGTCGCCATTGGAACACGGCGACGTCGCCGGTCGCGCACCGCTCATCGGCATGGGAGCACTTTTCCTTTGATGCCAGACGGCCCATGATCGCGATAACCCTCGCCAGTGTTTCTTAGGCGTCGATTTGGCTGGAGGACCGTGCGTGCGAAGAACGCTTTTTGGAATTCTCACTGTCCTTGCAGCATGCTCGCAGACCGCCGAGCCGCGGACGGTTACGGTCTGTACCGGCGGACACTGTGTGCAGCAGGACCCCTCAGTGGTCACCACCGAGCGCGCGGCCGTTGCCCCCACGGCCAAGACCGACAGCCACATCGCCGACCTCGAAGCACTGGCCCAGAACGATCCAAGCGCCGCCTATGATCTCGCGCTGCGCTATTTCCGTGGCGACGGCGTGCCGCAGGACAGTTACCGGGCACTGCAGTGGATGCGCAGCGCCGCTGAGCGCGGCAATGTTCCGGCGCAGACGGCGCTCGGGCGCCTCTATTTCACCGGTCTCGAAGAAATGGGCTCGGACCTGAACGAAGCGTCGCGATGGCTGTCCGCCGCGGCCGCGAGCGGGGATGGCGAGGCACGAAAGCTTCTTGTCGAGGTACAGGAGGCTCAAGCGAACGACGCCGTCTATCGTCGGCAGCTCACGGACTGGCGTTACCAGACTTATTATTATTGGTCACAGGGACTAAGCTATCGCTGGTACTGGAATACACGATATGGTCGATACTACCCATATTGACAGATATTGACGGCGGCAAGAATTAAATCTTGGAAACATTCTCTGGTATCGGCCCGGGGGTGCGGAGAGGAAGGCTGGGGAGCCGCGCGTGGAATCCTTCAAAACAGGCAGCGTCGGCAGGTGGTTAACCCTTCGTTAATCGGTTTCGTGTCATGCTGCCCGCCGATCCACCCTCAAATGCCACGTTGGCTTGGCCGCGCGGGGTGATTCAAGCGCCACGGAGGACGATGCGGTGACCATCGGCAGCAGCTTGAACACGGCACTTGCAGGCTTGCAAACCGCGAGTTCGGGCATTGATGTCACCTCGCGGAACATCGCCAACGCCAACGACTCCGGCTATTCGCGCAAGACGCAGGTGACAAGCACCAGCGTCGACGGCGCGCCCTACGTTGATCGCGTGCAGCGCGCCGTGAACGCCGGGTTGCAGCGGACTTCGCGGGATGCTGCATCGAATGTCGGCCGGCTGGATGCGCTCTCTCGCTATGCCAGCCAGCTTTCCGTCGAATTTGGCACGCCAAGCGACGCGACGTCGCTGTCAACGTTGACGTCATCGCTCGGAGATACCTTCGTTGCGCTCGCCGCCAGTCCGGAGTCCGACACCGCCTATACCGAGGCAGTAAACGCGGCGCAGAACCTGACGACCAGTATTCGAGGCCTCTATCAGCGGGCCCAGAGCGTTGCGACGAACGCCGAAAATGAACTCGGCGAGGCGGTTTCGTCGGTCAATAAGGACCTTCAGCTGATCAATTCACTCAATACTAAAATTCTGGCGACGACAAACGGCGATACGACCGATCTGGAAGACCAACGCGATCAGGCGATCGCGAATGTCGCATCAATGCTCGACATCACCACCTTTACGCGCCCGGATGGCGGCGTATCCGTCTACACGAAGAACGGCACGGCGCTCGTCGACGCCCAGGCCAACACGATCTCAGCGCAGCAAATCGCCGGAACCGGGCCGGTCCAGCTCCTGGTGGAACTCGGCGCTGGCTTATCGACGTCGGCCCAGATATCGCCACGCTCGGGTGCGATAAAGGGACTTCTTGAGGTTATCAATACGACGGTCCCGGATATTCAAAGTCAGCTCGACTCCTTCGCCGATACGCTGACGACGTCATTGAACGGTGTCGGGGTGGAGTTATTCAATGACGGCGGAACAACGACCTACGATTCGGTTTCAACCCCGTCACAACTTTACGGTTACGCCAATCGTATTGCGGTGAACTCCACGATCGTCAGCGCGCCCACGTCCATTCGCGACGGCAATTCCGCTACGGCACTGGCCTTGGGCGATACAACCTTTATTGATGCCGTCGTCGGTGTCTTTCAGTCGAGCGCGCTGTCGTTCAGCGGGCCGGGCATGTCCGCGACGGGCAGCCTCGCTGGTGCGGCATCGGGGATCATCACCGGTCAGAGCAATAACCAGGCGCATCTCAAGGGCGATCTCGATGCCGAACAAGCAACGCAAACCGCCATAGACGCTCTCATTTCCTCGGAGAGCGGCGTCAATCTCGATGCCGAGTTTTCTCATCTTTTGGAACTTCAGCAAGCGTACGCGGCGAACGCCCGCATCGTTTCGACGACGCAAAGCCTGTTCAGCACTCTGATGGTCGCCGCCGGCGGTCCGGCGATCGGCTAGCCCGGGAAGGGGCGCGTAAGCGGACAAACGTCGTCGGCAGCGCACGCACAACCCCGCGCGTCCGCGACCCTCAATCCACGACCGGCAATCCACGACCGGCCGCTTAGGATTCAGCGTGCCAGCACCGTACTTTATCATTCGCCCCTGAAAACGCCGAAGCGCGCTCGTCATCAAAACCTCCTCGCTTCTTATCGCGGTCTGATAAAGCGCCTCTCTCATTCGCGGAGGCGGGGATCGCGCGCATCGTCGTGGAATTTGCCGCATTCTCGCCGTATCAGAGATTGCACGCCCATTGTGGGGGACGGACAGAGAGTAGCAGCGAAAGCGCGGGGCTGGTTTTCATCCATGCTGGGGTGGTGGCGGGGCGGTTGCGTGAAGGATGTCGCGAGCACGATCGGCCCGTCCCGCGCGGCTGCGGGATGCCGGCGAAAGAGAGCGTATTATGGTGGCGGCGGATGCGGATCTGCGGGCCTGGATCGGCCGCAGCGAGACGGCGAGCGAGCGGATGGATCCCGGGCGGGCGCAGGCGCTGGACGCTGCGCTCGATCGCAGCGGACCGCCGATCGAGGACGGCGACGAACTGCCGCCGTTGCGTCACTGGCTCTACTTCTGGCCGTGTGCCGCCAGCTCGGGCCTTGGCCGCGACGGACATCCGCTGCCCGGCGGCTTCCTGCCGGACGTCGGCGCGGCGCGGCGCATGTGGGCAGGCGGGCGGCTTCGCTTCGAGGCGCCGCTGATCGCTGGCGCGCAGGTACGGCGGACCTCGACCATCGCCAGCGTTTCCGAAAAGGCGGGTCGATCCGGCCGCCTGGTGTTCGTCACCGTCCGGCATGATTTCGAGATGCCCGCCGGACTCGCCCTCGTCGAGGAGCAGGACATCGTCTATCGCCAACAGCACGGCGACCCGCCGGCACCGCATGGCGATGATGGGGCCGACGCGCCGGCGCCGGGACCGCCCGCGGCGCCGATTGCGGCGAACGCCGCTTGCGGCCAGCCGATGCGGGCCGATCCAGTGCTGCTGTTCCGCTATTCGGCGCTGACCTTCAACGCCCACCGCATCCACTACGACCGCGACTACGCGACGGGAGTCGAGGGTTACGCCGGGCTGGTGGTGCACGGCCCGCTGCTGGCGACGCTGCTGATCGATGCGGTGCGCGCGGCATGGCCAGCGGAAACGCTTCGCTCGTTCGCGTTCCGCGGCCTCCGCCCGGTGATCGACGGCGCCTTGTTCACCATCAACGCCCGCCGCGACGGCCCCGCCGCTGACGCCTGGATCGAAACCGCTGACCGGCAGGCGGCGATGCGCGCCCGCGCCGTCTTGGGGTGAGGGGGCAGCGCGGCTCCGCCCGATCTCCGGAGTTCATTGGCCGTGTACCGCCCGACTCTCCCATAATGGAATACTGTTCGACAGGTCGCGAGCGAAGAAGGTGGGGTGGGTTAAGCAAAGCCTTGCGCGCGCAAACTCCTCGGCTTTGCCAACACCGTCGTCGCTCGCGAACCGCAGCCTCTTTTCTCGATCCGACGGTAGTGGACGCGCCCCGTCCGAGACGGGCGTTGACTGGCGCTTGTGCCTCTCTACCATCGTGGGCGTGCCAGACGGCCGGATGGCCGCCTTCGCCGGTTGGTCTCGGCCGATCGGTGGGGAGGAAAGTCCGGGCTCCACGGAAACACGGTGCCGGGTAACGCCCGGCGGGGGCGACCCCAGGGAAAGTGCCACAGAAAGCAAACCGCCGGCCGGGGTCAGCGCATGGCGCGCCGGCCTGCCGGTAAGGGCGAAAGGGTGCGGTAAGAGCGCACCGCGTTCCCGGTAACGGGGACGGCATGGTAAACCCCACCGGGAGCAAGACCAAATAGGGACGACACGCCGGGCCTCGCCCGGCAGGCGGGTCTTCGCGCCGTCGTCCGGGTCGGTCGCGCGAGGCGTCCGGTAACGGGCGTCCCAGATGAATGGCCATCACCCGCGGCGACGCGGGAACAGAACCCGGCTTACAGGCCGTCTGGCACCCGCCTGCTCGCAGGCGGAAACGCCGCGCGCGTTGGCCGGTCGCGCTGGGCGCATCGCCGAGCACTGGGCGCGCAGCGCCGACCGCGAGGCGGGAGCGGGGCTCACCCCTGTTCCCCATCGCTCGTGCCGGCCATCCCGCGCCCGCACCAGCGATGGGGAACAGAACATAAATAGAACAAATAATGATCAAAAAAATCAGCTCGTGGGCCCGCGATGCATGCGATTCGCAAAAGTGGGGTCTGAGACGATCATGGCCCCTTGATTTTGTGCTCGAGCGTCCACTGCGACTTAACTTGCCAACATCTGCCCCAATCGCCGCCGGCTGTGGATAAGCACTTCGAAAGACCAGATGAATCCATACCATCCCATTGACCACCATTAATGCCCATGATATCCCATTAGTAGACGGTGCGGCGGTTCAGCCTGGAGCGAGGACTGGGCGAACAAGAACGGGGTAAATCGCGGCGCCCAAGCTCGGAGTTTCCGAAGGGGCTGCAATGCCGCTATTGGTCGGCCAGCACACCAACAGGATCGACCGGAAGGGCCGCGTCTCCGTGCCGAAGCAGTTTCGTGATTTTTATCAGGCGAGGGGCGGGGCGTTTGCCGGCGTCTACGTGTTCCCGTCGCCAAAGCTGGCGGCCATAGAGGGAAGCGACGAACAGTTCATGGAGCGGATCGCGGCAAGCCTCGACGACCTCGCCTTGTTCTCCGAAGAGCAGAATGACCTCGCGACGGTGATCCTCGGCAGCGCCCACGCGTTGCCGTTCGATCCGGAGGGCCGCGTGGTGCTGCCCGCGGAACTGCTGGCCTACGCCGGCCTCGACGGCGAGGCGACCTTCGTCGGTCGCGGCAATACCTTCCAGATCTGGCATCCGGATGCCTACAGGGGGCGTCACGCCGAGGCGGCTGAGCGCGTGCGCGAGCGCGGCGCGACGCTGAGTCTGAGGCCGGGTGCGCGGCCGGGACCGGAGGTGGGGCGATGAGCACGCCCGTGGTCGCGAACGGTGCGCCGGAAGTATCCGCTTACCCGGTCCATGCCCCCGTCATGCTGGAAGAGGTGCTTGAAGCGCTGGCGCCACGCGCCGGGGCGGTCATCGTCGATGCCACGTTCGGAGCGGGCGGCTACAGCCGGGCCGTGCTCGAGGCCGCCGCGTGTTCCGTTGTCGGGATTGATCGCGACGCCGAGGCCTGCGCCAGGGCGACACCACTGATCGCGGAGTTCGCCGGGCGGCTCAGCATCGTGCGCGGGCGGTTTGGTGACCTCGCCGACCTGGCGGCTGAGCGGGGCCTCGAGCAGATCGACGGAATTGCCTTTGATCTCGGCGTTTCCTCGCCGCAGATCGACACGCCGGCGCGGGGGTTCTCCTTCCGCTTCGACGGCCCGCTCGACATGCGCATGGACACGCTCGGTGGCGCGACCGCCGCCGATGCGGTGAACCGGCTGGCGGAGCGTGACCTTGCCGATCTGCTGTTCACCCTGGGGGGCGAACGCGCATCCCGGCGCATCGCCGCCGCGATCGTCCGTGCCCGCGGCCAAGCGCCGATCGAGACAACCGCCCGGCTGAGCGAGATCGTCCATTCGGTGCTGCCGCGCGCCGGCGACGGGCTCGATCCGGCGACGCGGACGTTTCAGGCCCTGCGCATCTGGGTCAACGACGAACTCGGCGAACTCGACCGCGGCCTCATTGCGGCGGAGCGCCTGCTCGCGCCCGGCGGCCGTCTCGTCGCCGTCGCCTTTCATTCGCTGGAGGATCGGATCGTGAAGACATTCCTGAGGCAGCGCTGCGGCGCCGCGGCGCGGGTCTCGCGCCACGCGCCGGAGGCGAGCGCGGCGCAGATGCCGCTGGCGCCGAGCTTTCGGCTGATGACCCGCAGGCCGCTGCGGCCGCGGGACGAGGAGGTCGAGCGTAACCCGCGTGCCCGCTCGGCGCGGCTGCGGGCGGCAGAGCGCACGGATGCGCCGATATGGAGCGGACCGGTCGGAGCGGGACCGGTGGAAACGAGGAGGGCGGCATGAGCGGCTGGTCGACGTTTGTAAGGCAGGCGACGGCATTGTGCCTGCTGCTGGCGGTGGCACTTGCGGTCGTGCTGCTGACGGTGACCCATCAGGTCAAGGGGCTGGAGGAAGAACTCGGCAGCCTGCACGAGAGCATCGCCGACGAGCAGCAGACGATCCACGTGCTGCGCGCGGAATTCAGCTTCCTCGCCGATCCGGAACGGATTCGTCGGCTGGCCAGCGCGCATCTCGGTCTGGTTCCGATCGAGCCGACGCAGTTGAGTTCGTTCGCCGCGCTTGATAACAACGCGCCGCGCAAGCCAAACGATGGAACGATCGTGCGCCCGCGCGCCGGGGTGCGAGTCGCCTCTGCGGAGCGCCGCTGATGGCCGGAGGGGGAGGATCGCCCAAGTCGCGCGCGGCGGCGGTCTATCTCGACGGCGCACGGCACCGGGCACTTGATACCGCGCGTAACCGCCTGCTGGCGACGGGTGTGATCTTTGCCTTGGCGTTCACGGTGATGGCGGGGCGTCTCGTCGATTTGACCGTTCTCGATGGCGGGCGCGATCACCCCCACGCCGCCGGCGCCTCCGTCGCCAAGGCGGATGTTCGCGGCGATATCGTCGACCGCAATGGCGCGGTGCTGGCGACCAGCCTGCCGACGGCCTCGGTCTATGCCGATCCGAAGGAGGTCCTCGATCCGGATGCGGCGGTCACCGCGTTGGCGCGCGTGCTGCCGGACCTCGATACGGCGGTCGTCCGCACCCGGCTGAACAGCCCGTCGCGCTTCGTCTGGGTGCGGCGCGGCCTCACGCCCGAACAGCAGCAGCAGGTCAATAGCCTCGGCATTCCCGGGATCGGGTTCGTCACCGAGCGGCGCCGGGTTTATCCGCATGGCGCTGCCGTCGCCCACGTCGTCGGGTTTACCGACATCGATGATCACGGCATTGCCGGCGTCGAGGAGTCCTTCGATAAGTCCCTGGCGGCGGGCGAGCGACTCCGGCTTGGTCTCGATATCCGCGTGCAGCACATCCTGCGCCATGAGCTTGAGGCGTCGCGGGTCGAATTCCACGCCCTCGGTGCGGCGGGAATGGTGCTCGACACCACGACCGGGGAGGTCATCGCCATGGTCTCTCTGCCCGATTTCGATCCGAACGAGCCGGTGCTCGACCCCGAAGACGATGCCCGCTTCAACCGGGTGACCAAGGGTGTCTACGAGATGGGCTCAACGATGAAGCTGTTCACCGTCGCCTCGGCTCTTGATACGGGGACGACATCGTTGACCGGGGGCTATGATGCCAGCCGGCCGTTGCACGTCTCGCGCTTTACCATTTCCGACTACCACGCGAAGAACCGCTGGCTGTCGACGCCGGAGATCTTGATCTATTCGTCGAATGTCGGTGCGGCACTGATGGCGCTCGACGTCGGCACGACCTTGCAGCGCCAATACCTGCAGCGGCTCGGCCTGCTGACGCCCGCGGCGATCGAACTGCCTGAAGTCGGCAAGCCACTCATCCCGTCGCCTTGGCGTGAGATCAACACGATGACCGTGGCGTTCGGTCACGGTATCGCGATTACGCCGCTGCAGCTGGTGAACGGCGTTGCGGCACTGGTCAACGGCGGACGTCTGCGCCCGGCACAGCTCGAATATCAAGAAGACCGTTCCGCTCGCGCCGGCACGCCGGTTATCTCGCCGAAGACATCGAAGGAGATGCGCATGCTCATGCGCCAGGTCGTGCTGCACGGCACGGGCAGCAAGGCCGACGTCCCCGGATACAAGGTCGGCGGCAAGACGGGTACCGCGGAAAAGCTGGCCCACGGACATTACATCGCCAAGGCGCTCATCTCGTCGTTCATCGGTGCGTTTCCGATCGACGATCCGAAGTACGTCATTCTCGCGATGCTGGACGAGCCGAAGGGGAACCGGTCCACCGCCAACTATGCCACTGGCGGTTGGGTAGCAGCGCCGGTGGTGGCGCGCCTCGTCCGCCACATGGCGCCGCTGCTCGGCATTCCGCCGGTACCGGACGACGAGTTGCCGGACGGTGTGCGCAAAGCTTCGGCGGAGCGTGATCGCCAGCGGGCGCTGCCTGCGGTGGGACCGCGACCACTGCCCGCCATGGCAACGCAACCGGAACGGCCGCTCGCGCCCAAGGTCGCGGTTCTGCCAAACGCGGGAAAGAGCCGGGAAAAGCGGTTTGCAGCTAACTGAACTCCTGTCGGGATTGGGCGAGACCGTGTACGCAGCCGAGATTTCCGGCCTACGCATCACCGGGCTTACCGCGGATTCGCGACAGGTCCAGGCCGGGTTCCTGTTTGCCGCGCTCGCGGGCAGCCGCGCCGACGGCAACGCTTATATCGACGACGCGGTGCGCCGCGGCGCGGCGGCGGTCCTTGCCGCGCGCGGCACGGTCCGCCAGCCCGGGGCGGACCGTGGTGCGCTGGCACCCGTGGCGCTGATCTTCGACGACAACCCCCGCCGGCGATTTTCGCTGCTCGCCGCCCGCTTCTACGCCCGTCAGCCCAAAACCATCGTCGCCGTCACCGGCACGAACGGCAAGACCTCGGTCGCCTGGTTCACCCGTCAGATCTGGGCGAAGCTGGGTCACGTATCGGCCTCGCTCGGCACCCTCGGGCTTGACGCGCCGGGAATGCGCCGCGCCGGAAACCTGACCACGCCCGATCCCGTGGCCCTGCACCAGTCCCTCGCCGCTCTCGCCGACGCCGGCGTCGATCATCTGGCGATGGAGGCGTCGAGCCATGGACTCGACCAGTATCGTCTCGACGGCACGCGCATCGCCGCGGCGGCGTTCACCAACCTGACGCGCGATCACCTCGATTATCACCAAACGATGGATGCCTATCTCGCGGCGAAGCTGCGCTTGTTCTCGGAGTGCGTTGCCGACGGCGGGGCGGCGGTGATCTGCGCCGATTCTCCTTATGCCGCGAGCGTGCGCAACGTTGCCGAAGCACGCCAACTGCGTGTGCTGACCTACGGTCGCACCGAAGGTGCTGATCTTCGCATCGTAGCGATCGAACCGGTTGCCGAGGGTCAGCGCGTGCGGCTGGCGGTGGGCGGCAGCTTCCGCACGGTCGACCTGCCGCTCGCCGGAAGCTTCCAGGTGGAAAACGCACTGGCGGCGGCCGCGCTCGTGATCGTCACCGGCGGCGATCTTGACACTACGATCGATGCGCTGCCCAGCCTTGCTCCGGTTCGCGGACGGATGGAGCGGGTGGCGCAATCGCGGTCCGGCGCTTCGATATACGTCGATTACGCGCATACGCCGGACGCGCTCGCCGCGGCGCTGACGTCGCTGCGCCCACAGGTCCGCGGCCGTCTGGTCGTCGTCTTCGGCTGCGGCGGCGATCGCGATGCCGGCAAGCGTCCGCAGATGGGGCGTCTCGCCGCCGAGCTCGCCGACCGGGTGGTTATCACCGATGACAATCCACGCAGCGAGGACGCCGCTGCCATCCGCGCTGCCATCCGCGCCGCGTGCCCCGACGCCGAGGAGATCGGCGGGCGCGGTGAGGCGATCGCCGCTGCGGTGGGCATGCTGGCCGCCGGTGATGTCCTGTTGATCGCCGGCAAGGGGCACGAGAGTGGTCAGATCGTCGGCGGAACCGTCTTGCCGTTCGACGATGCCGAGGTCGCCCGCGATGCCGTTCGGGGGGAGGACGCGTGATGGATGTCCCGCCGCTGTGGTCGAGCGATGATGCGACGCGCGCGGTGAACGGCCGGTCGACCGGATCGTGGGTCGCGTCGGGCGTATCGATTGATTCGCGCACGCTCCGGCCCGGCGATCTGTTCATCGCGCTCAACGGTCCAAACTTTGACGGTCACGCCTTTGTTGCCGATGCGCTGGCGCGCGGCGCGGCTGCGGCGCTCGTCTCGCGGCCGCTGCAAGGGATTGACGATCGCGCGCCGCTGCTCGTCGTCGACGATACGTTCGATGCGCTCTGGGCCCTTGGTCGTGCTGCGCGCGCGCGCAGCCGGGCCGGCATCGCCGCCGTGACCGGCAGCGTCGGCAAGACCGGGGTGAAGGAGGCCCTGCGCCTGGTGCTCGGACGGCAGGGGCCGACACATGCGAGCGAGGGCAGCCTCAACAATCATTGGGGTGTTCCGCTCAGCCTTGCCCGGCTATCGCCGTTCGCTGCTTATGCCGTCTTCGAGATGGGAATGAACCATGCGGGCGAGTTGACGCCCCTCAGCCATCTCGTTCGCCCGTCGGTGGTCGCGATCACCACGGTCGACGGCGTGCACAAGGCGCACTTCGCCTCCCTGGAGGCGATCGCCGATGCCAAGGCGGAGATCTTCGACGGGCTGCAGGCGGACGGTACCGCCGTCCTTTATCGCGACAGTCCGTACTTTGCCCGGCTGACGCGCCTTTCCGGTGCCGCTGGGGTAGCGCGGTTGATCAGCTTCGGCAGCCACCCGCATGCCGACGTCCGCCTGCTCGAGACGTCGTCCGACGCCAACGGCGCGTCCGTGGTCGCGAACGTCGCCGGAACCCGGGTGGCCTTTCACCTCAACGTCGTCGGCCGCCATTGGGTGACGAACGCGCTGTGCGTGCTGGCGGTGGCCGCGGGGCTCGGCGCCGATGTGCCAGCCGCCGCCGCCGCTCTCGCCGATGTCCGCGCGCCGAAGGGACGCGGGTTACGAGCGAGTGTTCTCGTTCCGGGCGGCTCCATCGAGGTGATCGACGACAGCTACAACGCCAGCCCGCCGTCAATGGCGGCGGCGCTCGACGTTCTCGGCTACATCCGGCCGCGCCCCGGCGGACGACGAATCGCGGTCTTGGGTGACATGCTCGAGCTGGGAGACGAGGCACCAGCCTTGCACGCGGCGCTCGCCCGGCCGATCGCCGATAGCGCTGTCGATCAGGTCTTTACCGCCGGCCCGCTGATGGCTCATCTGCACGCGGCATTGCCGGCGGCGGTGCGGGGCGCGCACGCGGCCGATTCGTCGGCCCTCGCGGGCATCGTCGCATCGTCGGTCCGGCCGGGCGACGTCATCAGCGTCAAGGGTTCGGCAGGAAGCCGGATGCGCCGTGTCGTTGATGCGCTTTTTGCCCTCGGTGAAGACGAAAACAAGGACGGCGCACCTGCTGCTGCCGGGAATCAAAACTGATCATGCTCTACCATCTATTCGTTCCATTCGCCGAAGAATTTATTGCTTTCAATGTCTTTCGTTACATTACCTTCCGCTCGGGAGGTGCGCTGCTGACGGCGTTGCTGATCAGCTTTTTCGTTGGCCCGGGACTGATCCGCATGCTGCGCGCCCGGCAGAACGGCGGTCAGCCGATTCGCGCCGACGGTCCGGAAAGCCATCTGCTGACCAAACGCGGTACGCCGACGATGGGCGGGTTTCTCATCCTGCTAGCGCTGACCGTCTCGACGTTATTGTGGGCCGACCTCGCCAACGGCTTCGTGTGGGTGGCGCTGATGGTAACCATCTCCTATGGCGCCATCGGCTTTCTCGACGACTACCGCAAGATCGCCTACCGCAACAGCCGCGGGTTGCCTGGCCGGGCCAAGCTGTTCCTGCAGGTGATTATCGCCGGATCGGCGGCGTTGTGGATTACCCAGCTCACTCCGGTGCCGTTGCAGGACCACCTCGCCGTTCCGTTCTTCAAGAACTTGCTGATCGATTTCGGCTGGGCCTACATCCTGTTTGCCATCGCCGTTATCATCGGCGCGTCCAACGCGGTCAATCTCACCGATGGGCTCGATGGCCTTGCCATCGTCCCTTCGATGATCGTCGCCGGTGTTTTCGCCCTTGTCGCCTATCTCGTCGGCAACGCGGTGTTCGCCAACTACCTGCAAATTCACTACGTCCCCGGCACCGGCGAACTCAGCGTCTTCTGCGGCGCTTTGATCGGCGCCGGGCTTGGCTTCCTGTGGTTCAACGCCCCGCCGGCGCGTGTCTTCATGGGAGATACCGGCTCGCTCTCGCTCGGCGGCGCGTTTGGCGCGATCAGCGTTTCAACCAAGCATGAACTGGTGCTGGCGATCGCCGGCGGATTGTTCGTGCTGGAGACCGTCTCGGTGATCGTCCAAGTCGCCTCGTTCAAGCTCACTGGTAAGCGCGTGTTCCGCATGGCGCCGCTGCACCATCACTTCGAGAAGATGGGCTGGGCGGAGCCCACCATCGTCATTCGCTTTTGGATCATCGCCTCGGTCCTGGCGCTGATCGGCCTGTCGACGCTGAAACTGAGGTAGCCGCCGATGATCGACCTCGGCTTTCTCGACGATCGCCCCTATGCCGTCCTCGGTCTTGGTCGGAGCGGCCGTGCGACGGCACGCGCACTCGTGGCCGCGGGCCGCACCGTGATGGCATGGGATGACGATGCCGGCGCGCGTGCCACCGCCGTCGCCGAAGGGGTGCCGATCGTCGATCTGCGGACCGGCGTTCTGGGCGATTCGGTGGCACTCGTCCTCAGCCCCGGTATTCCCCACACCCATCCCGCGCCCCATCCGATCGTTGCCCGGGCGAAGGCCTTGGGAATCGAGGTCTATGGCGACATCGAGCTTTTGTTTCGCGCCGCACCCGAGGCGACGTTTGTCGGGGTTACGGGCACCAATGGCAAGTCGACGACGACGGCTTTGATCGGTCACATCCTCGCCGCCGCCGGTGCGGACTACCGTATGGGTGGCAACCTCGGGCCACCTGTTCTGGATTTTAGTCCTACACACACAAAAACTATTTGTGTTTTGGAGATGTCATCATATCAATTGGAGCTAACGCCAAGTTTAGTGTTTAATGTCGCTGTGCTGCTCAACATATCGCCCGATCACCTCAACCGCCATGGCGGACTGGAGGGTTACATCACCGCCAAGCGGCGTATTTTCGCCGGTGAATCGGCGGGTGGCACGGCTATCGTAGGCGTCGATGATGCGCACTGCCGCGACATCTGTCGCGAACTCACCCAGCGCTGCGACCGCCGGGTTCTCGTCGTCTCTGGAATCCGCCGCGTCGGCGGCGGCGCGTTTGCCGAGGACGGCATTTTGTCTGACGCGATCGACGGTGGTCCGAAGCCGATGCTCGACCTCGTCACAGCCCGCGCGTTGCCCGGCGCCCACAACGGACAGAACGCGGCCGCCGCCTATGTAGCGGCCTGTGCGCTCGGCATCGATCGCGAGGTCACGCTGAACGCGATCGCCGACTTCCCCGGTCTCGCGCATCGGCAGGAGGCGATCGGAACCATTGATGGTGTCACCTACGTCAACGATTCAAAAGCGACCAATGGCGATGCCGCGGTGCGCGCGCTGGTCTGCTACG
This sequence comes from Rhodospirillales bacterium, assembly GCA_016712595.1. Lineage (NCBI taxonomy): Bacteria > Pseudomonadati > Pseudomonadota > Alphaproteobacteria > Rhodospirillales > Rhodospirillales bacterium. The sequence goes on along the minus strand of JADJQT010000006.1, from coordinate 36,321 downwards.
ACGACATTCACTGGATCGCCGGCGGCCGGCCGAAGGAGGATGGTCTCGAGGCGGTTCTCCCATGGCTGGACCGGGTAAGTCACGCGTACCTCATCGGCGAAGCTGAAGAGGCGTTTGCCCGCGACCTCGACGGCCGGGTACCGGTCACGCGCTGCGGAACGCTCGACCGGGCGGTGGCGGCGGCAAGCGGTCGAGCGGAGCCGGGCTCTGTGGTGCTGCTGTCCCCGGCGTGTGCCTCGTTTGATCAGTTCGCCAATTTCGAAGCGCGCGGCGATGCCTTCCGCGCCCTGGTGGAGGCGCTGGAACGATGAGCATCGCCTTTGCCCGCACCGATAAGAGTCTGCTCAGCCGCTGGTGGTGGACGCTTGATCGCTGGACTTTGGCGGCGGTGCTGCTTATCGCCGCGCTTGGCATCGTCCTGACGATGGCGGCTTCGCCGCCGGTGGCCGAGCGCATCGGCCTTGATCCGTTCTACTTCGCCCGGCGGCAGGCGTTTTATGTCCCGTCGGCGCTGATCGTCATGGTGGCGACATCGCTGCTGTCGCCGAAGGGCGTGCTGCGTGCCTCGGCGATCATGCTCGTCGTCTCGTTCCTCGCCACCCTCGCCACGCTGTTCATTGGCGCCGAGGTTAAGGGGGCGACGCGCTGGCTTTATATCGCCGGTGTATCGATCCAGCCCTCGGAATTTCTCAAGCCGGCGCTCGCGGTGGTCAGCGCCGCATTGATCGCCAACAGCCGCTCAAAGGAAGGAATCCTCGGCTATCCACTGGCAACACTGCTGCTGGCGGCATCCTGCGCGATCCTCATCCTGCAGCCGGACATCGGCACGACCCTCCTGCTTTGCGCAGGATGGTGCCTGCAGATTTTCCTCGCCGGCTGTCCGCTGGTGCTGATCGCCCTGATCGGGCTCCTGTTCATTGCCGGCGGCGTGGGCGCCTACTTCATGTTCGAGCATGTGCACCAGCGGATCGATCAGTTCCTCGATCCGGCAAGCGGCGAGGGCTATCAGGTCAAGCGGGCGATCGAGGCGTTCCACAGCGGCGGGCTGTTCGGCCGTGGCCCGGGCGAGGGGCATGTCAAGGAGGTCCTGCCGGACGCGCACGCCGACTTTATCTTCGCGGTCGCCGGCGAGGAATTCGGCCTGTTTCTCTGCCTGCTGCTCGTCGGGCTGTTTGCCTTTGTGGTTCTGCGCGGCTTTATACGCGCGTTCAAGGACTCCGACCTGTTTGTTCTGCTGGCGGTCGGTGCCCTGCTGGCGCTCTTCGGCATGCAGGCGCTGATGAACATGGCCTCGACCATGCATTTGATGCCGCCGAAAGGCATCACCTTGCCGTTCATCTCCTACGGCGGTTCGGCGACGATCGCGCTCGCCTGGTCCGTTGGTATGGTGCTGGCGTTGACCCGCGACCGGCCTGACCCGGGAGGGCGTCGATGACTTCCGATCGCGTTCGTGTCGTTCTCGCCGCTGGCGGGACCGGCGGCCACGTTTTCCCGGCGGAGGCGCTCGCCTCGCAACTCTGCGAGCGTGGCGTCGAGCCGGTTCTGTTCACCGACCATCGCGGGGTTTCGTTTCACGGCGAGATGCAGGTCAGGCGTATCCGCGGCGGCGGGATTGCCGGCAAGACCTTGTCGCAGAGGGCGCGCAGCATGGCCGCGCTCGGCACGGGTCTGCTTGAGGCCTCATGGGCATTGCGGCGCCTACGGCCGAGCGCCGTCGTCGGCTTCGGTAGCTATGCGTCGGTGCCGACGGTGCTGGCGGCAAGCTTCGCGGGTATCCCGGTGATCCTGCACGAGCAGAACGCCCGCCTCGGCCGCGCCAACCGTCTCCTGGCACGGCGCGCTCAGCGCATCGCCACCGCCTTCGACGTCGTCGCCGGCCTGCCGGAGGACAGCGCGCATCGGGTCGTGCGCACCGGCATGCCCGTGCGGCCATCGTTTGCCCGGCTTCGCGACCGGGCCTACCAACCACCCGAGCCGGGCGGAGCGATCCGCGTGCTCGTTCTCGGCGGCAGCCAGGGGGCGCGGGTGTTCGGTGATGTGCTGCCGGCCGCGGTCGACCGGCTGAACGCCCGCCTGCGCACGCGCCTGCTCATCTGCCAGCAGTGCCGACCGGAATCGCTCGATGCGGTCGAGGACGCCTACCGGCGCATCGGCATTCACGTCGAGCTTGCCAGCTTTTTTGATGACGTTCCGCAGCGCTTGGCCAGCGCGCACCTGCTGATCGCGCGCGCTGGCGCCTCGACGATCGCCGAGATCACCGCGGTGGGTTGCCCGGCCGTGCTGGTGCCGTATCCCTTCGCCGCCGACGATCACCAGACGGCGAACGCGCAGGCTATCGCCGAGGCCGGTGGTGCCTGGCTGATTCCGCAAGCTGCCCTGACGCCGGAAGGACTCGCCGCCCGCCTCGAGGAGGTGGTCGCCCATCCGCAGATGCTGTGCGACGCCGCCGCTGCGTCGCGCGCCGCCGGTTTCGAGCGGGCCGCCGGCCGTCTCGCCGACCTCGTGCTCGAAGTCATCGGCTCGGCGCCACGCGAAACCATCATCACCGGCGGGAGGCTGGCCGCATGAAAACGATACCGATGGATATCGGTCCCATTCACTTCGTCGGTATCGGCGGCATCGGCATGAGCGGCATCGCCGAGTTGATGCACAGTCTCGGGTACCGGGTGCAGGGCAGTGACCGCGCTGATGGCGCCAACGTCCGGCGCCTGGTAGGCAAGGGTATCCCGGTGACGATCGGGCACGGCGAGGCCAATCTCGGCGACGCCCAGGTCGTCGTCATCTCCTCGGCGGTCAAGGCCGACAACCCCGAGGTCGCCGCCGCCCGCCGGCTGCTGATCCCGGTGGTACGCCGCGCCGAGATGCTGGGCGAGCTGATGCGTCTGAAGTGGTCGATTGCCGTCGGCGGCACCCACGGCAAGACGACGACGACCTCGCTCGTCGCTCAGGTGCTCGACGCCGCCGGCCTTGATCCGACCGTCGTCAATGGCGGCATCATCAATGCCTGGGGTTCGAACGCGCGGCATGGCTCCGGCGACTGGATGGTGGCCGAGGCCGACGAATCCGATGGCACGATGGTCAAGCTCCCGGCGACAATCGCCGTGATCACTAACATCGATCCCGAGCATCTCGACCACTACGGCACCTTTGAGGCGTTGCGCGAGGCGTTCGTTACCTTCGCCGCCAACATCCCGTTTTACGGGATCGCCGCTCTGTGCGTCGATCATCCCGAGGTGCAGGGAATCCTGCCGCGCCTTCTCGACCGCCGTGTCGTTACCTACGGATTTAGCCCGCAGGCGGACGTGCGCGGGATAGACGTGCGTGCCAACGGCGAGGGGGTGCGCTTTTCCGCCGTGATTACCGACCGCAAGACCGGCGCCAGCCGGACGGTCGCCAACCTGTTCCTGCCCATGTTCGGTCGGCACAACGTCCAGAACGCCCTGGCGGCGCTGGCCGTCGCCGGCGCCGTCGGCATCGACGATGCAGTGGTTGCCCGCGCGTTCTCGACCTTCGGCGGCGTGAATCGGCGGTTTACCCGCTGCGGCGACGTCGATGGCATCGCGATCATCGATGACTACGGTCATCATCCCGTCGAGATCGCCGCCGTTCTCGCCGCGGCACGCACGGTGGCCAAGGGCCAGGTGATCGCCGTCGTCCAGCCGCACCGCTATAGCCGCCTGCAGAACCTGTTCGAGGGGTTCTGCTCGTGCTTCAACGATGCCGACGTGGTCGTTGTCGCTGACGTCTATCCGGCGGGCGAGGACCCGATCGCAGGGGTCGACCGCGATGCGCTGGTCGACGGTTTGCGGGCGCGCGGCCATCGGCGCGTGCTGGCGCTGGCCGACCGCGGTGACCTTGCCACGACCATTTCCGAGCTTGCATACCCCGGTGATCTCGTCGTGTGTCTTGGCGCCGGCAATATCAGCCAGTGGGCGCACGCGCTGGCCGGTGAGGTCACTGAATTGCGACGCGGCAGGGCGGGAGCTGCGGCATGATGCCGGCGGCACGTGCCCTGCCCCGACTGATCGACCGGCTGCCGGACGTCCGCGGCCGCTATGCCGAGGCCGTCCCGCTGGCGCCGATCACCTGGTTCCGCGTCGGCGGACCGGCAGAGGTGGTGTTCCGGCCGGCCGATGCCGAGGATCTCGCGGCGTTTGTCGCCGCCAAGCCGGCCGACGTCCCGCTGACCGTGCTGGGTGTCGCATCCAACCTGTTGGTGCGCGACGGCGGTATTGCCGGCGTCGTCGTGCGCCTGGGGCGCGCATTCGCCGCCATTGACGTGAGCGACGAAACCATCACCGCCGGGGCCGGAGCGCTCGACGCCAATGTCGCGCGAACGGCCTGCGAGGCGGGCGTTGCCGATTTCGAGTTCCTCTCCGGCATCCCGGGGACGATCGGCGGCGCGCTGAGGATGAACGCCGGGGCCTACGGTAGCGAGATCAATGACGTTCTGACCGGTGTGCGGGTGATCGACGAGGCGGGTGTGATCCGCCGGGTGGGTACAGCGGACATGGCCTTTTCATATCGTCACTGCGGCGCACCCGCCGGATGGATTTTCCTTGAAGCGGCCCTGCGCGGCAGGGCCGGAAACGCCAGCGCAATCGCCCGACGCATGCAGGAGATCCGCGCGGCGCGCGATGGCACCCAGCCGGTGCGCGCGCGGACAGGCGGATCAACCTTCGCCAATCCGTCGGGAGCGAAGGCCTGGGAGTTGATCGATCGGGCCGGCTGCCGCGGCCTCGTGCTCGGCGGCGCCCAGGTCTCGCCACTGCACTGCAACTTCCTGATCAATACCGGCTCCGCTACCGCCGCCGATCTCGAGGCTCTGGGCGAGGAGGTGCGCCGGCGGGTTTTCCTTGAAACCGGCGTGGCGCTCGAGTGGGAGATTCACCGCATCGGCGTGCCGTCGGCCGATCATCGCCTGGAGGCGATCCAATGATCCATCGCCTGGAGGCGATCCAATGACAACCAGCGTTGCCGTGCTGATGGGAGGGTGGTCGTCCGAGCGGGAGGTCTCGCTGGTCAGCGGCGCAGCCGTGGCGGCGGCGCTGACCGAAGCCGGCTACGCAGTGCGGACCATCGACGTTCCGCGCGATCCGGCGCGGCTGCTGGCGCAGCTCGATCCACGCCCCGATGCGATCTTCAACGCACTGCATGGCCGCTGGGGCGAGGACGGCACCCTGCAAGGTCTGCTCGATATTCTCGCCATTCCCTATACCCACTCGGGGTTGCTGGCATCGGCGATGGCGATGCACAAGCCGACGGCGAAGCTGATGTTCGAGCGAGCCGGCATTCCGGTCGCCGAGCACGTCGTGGTGACCCGCGCTGAATTCGCCGCGGGCGATCCGCTGCCGCGCCCCTACGTTATCAAGCCGCTGAACGAGGGATCGAGCGTCGGTGTGCGCATCGTGCGCAACGGTGCCAACGTCGCCGTGATGAGCGATGAATGGACCTTTGGCGAGCGGGTGATGATCGAGCGCTTCGTGCCCGGCCGCGAGTTCACCGTCGCGGTGATGGGTGACCGGCCGCTTGGCGTAACCGAGATCACCACCGATCGCGGCTTTTATGATTATGACGCCAAATACGCGCCCGGCGGATCGCGCCACGTCGTGCCTGCCCAGGTTGACCCGGACATCTATGCGCAAACCATGGCGCTGGCGGTCAAGGCGCATCAGGCGCTCGGATGCCGCGGCGTTAGCCGCGCCGACCTGCGCTACGACGGCGAACGCCTCTACATGCTCGAGGTCAATACCCAGCCCGGCATGACGCCAACGTCCCTGGTGCCGGAACAGGCGTCGTTCGCCGGCATTCCCTTTCCCGAACTGGTGCGCTGGATGGTGGAGAACGCGGAGTTTGACCGATGATCGCAAGGCGTGGGCAATCGCGCGAAAAGCGCGGACAGAAGCGCGCCCGCGTCGCGCCATTCTGGCGGTCGCGCCCGGCGATATGTGGCGGCGCCGCGTTGCTGATCGGGGCGGTTGGTTTGGGCGGATGGCTGGCGTGGCGGGCGGAGCTGCCGCAGAAGTTGACCGACCGCAGCGTTCACTCGCTGGTCGCGACCTCGGCCAGGCTCGGCTTTGTCGTCCGCGACGTCTTCGTCGTCGGTCGGACGGAAACGCCGAAGGCGACGCTGCTCAACGCGCTCGGCGTCCGTCGCGGGGTTCCCATCCTCGCCATAGATCTGGAGGCGGCACGTGAGCGCGTCCAGCAACTCCCTTGGGTCCGTGACGCCTCCGTCCGCCGCGTCTTGCCCGATACCGTCATCGTCGAACTCGTCGAACGACGGCCGCTGGCCCTCTGGCAGCATGACAGCCGCTTCGCGCTGATCGACGAGACCGGGCAGGTGATCCTGCGCGACGACGTCGGGCCGTTCAGTGACCTCATGGTCGTTGTCGGCGAGGATGCGCCGGCCAATGCCAGTGCCCTCGTGCAGATGTTGGCACGCGAGCCGGATTTGATGCGCCGGGTCAAGGCGGCTGTGCGGGTAGGCGGGCGGCGGTGGAACGTGCACATGGCTGACGGCATCGACGTCAAGCTGCCGGAGCAGGAGCCGGAACAGGCGTGGCGCCGCCTGGCGGACTACCAGCGCCAGTACAACATTCTCGACCGGCCGGTCCAGACGCTCGACCTGCGGTTTTCCGACCGGCTGGTTGTCCGTCCGGTGGACGGCAGCGTCGAGGGAAAGGGTGCGTAATTTGGTCGCGGGCCTGAACCATTCGATACCGGACCATACGATAAGGGAAAAGCGGTGAAGCGAAATAAAGCGGCGGCACAGACGAAGGTGCGCAACGGCTTGATCGCTGCGCTCGACATCGGGACGACGAAGGTGTGCTGCCTGATCGCACGCGCCGGCAGCGGTGATGCGCTCGACGTCGTTGGCATTGGGCACCAGGCCTCGCAAGGGGTTCGCGGTGGCACCCTGATCGATCTCGACGGGGCGGAGACGACCATCCGCTCGACCGTCGAGGCCGCGGAGCGGATGGCTGGCGACAATATCCGCGGCGTCGTTGTCAACGTTTCGGCAGGCACGCCGCGCTCTCGGCTCGTCGCCTACGAGGTCGGCGTTGCCGGTCACGAGATCGGCGATGCCGATTTAAGGCGCATCCTTGATCCGCTCGGGTTCGCCGAGGCCGTGCCCGACGAGCACGATATTGTTCATGTCATTCCCGTCGGCTATTCGATCGACGGCTGCCGTGGTGTGCACGATCCGCGCGGGATGTTCGGCCAACGCCTCGGCGTCAACCTGCATCTGATCACCGCCTCGCTCGGTGCGGTGCGCAACGTCGCCACCTGCGTGACCCGCTGCCACCTCGAGGTCGAGGGCAAGGTGGTCTCGCCCTACGCCGCGGCTCTCGGTTGCCTGGTCGACGATGAAACCCAGCTTGGTGTAACGCTGATCGACGTGGGCGGGGGCACCACCTCGGTCGCGGTGTTCTTCGATTCCGAGCTGATTCACACCGACAGCATCCCCGTCGGCGGGTTGCACGTGACCCGGGATCTGGCGCGAGGCCTGTCGACGCCGATGACCCAGGCGGAACGGATCAAGACGCTCTACGGCAGTTGCCAGCCGTCGCCATCGGATTCGCGGCAGAGCGTCGAGGTCCCGCCGATCGCGGACGACGGCGCCGCCGAGCCGACGCATGTCCCGCGCTCGATGCTTGTCGGCATTATCCGCCCGCGCATGGAAGAGATCTTCGAGATGGTGCGCACCCGCCTGAAGGACGCCGGCTTCGATCGCGTCGCCGGCCGGCGGACGGTGCTCACCGGCGGCGCCTGCCAGCTCGCTGGGGCATCGGACCTGGCGGGGCAGATCCTCGACAAGCAGGTGCGCATCGGCCGTCCGCGCGGCGTCGCTGGCCTGCCGGAAGCGATGACCGGCCCGGCGTTCGCTACCTGCGCCGGTCTGCTCCGCTTCGCTGCCAACCAGGCGCGCGAGGGACTCGAACCGGTCTATCGCCCCGCCGAAAACCCGAGTGGCCGTTTCGGCCGTCTCGGCCAGTGGTTGCGTGAAAATTTCTAATGGGTTCTGAGCTGGATCAGACCAAACTCGAACGGAGGCTCACAAATGTCCATTAACCTCGGTTTCCCCAACGCCAGTCCGACACCGGAACTCCGGCCCCGGATCACCGTCATCGGTGTTGGCGGCGCCGGTGGCAACGCCGTCAACAATATGATCCGCGCCGGCCTCGAAGGCGTCGAGTTCGTCGTCGCCAACACCGATTCGCAATCTCTGGCCCAATCGTCCTGCGATCGCCGGGTGCAATTGGGCGTCACCGTCACCCAGGGCCTCGGCGCTGGCTCGCGTCCGGACATCGGCCGGGTCGCTGCTGAAGAGGCATTGGAGGACCTGATCCAGGAGATCCGCGGCTCCAACATGGTATTCATCGCCGCCGGGATGGGCGGCGGTACTGGCACCGGTGCCGCGCCGGTGATCGCCCGCGCCGCGCGCGAGCAGGGGATCCTCACCGTCGGTGTGGTCACCAAGCCCTTCCATTTCGAGGGGCAGCACCGCATGCGCATCGCCGATAACGGCATCGAGGAACTCGAGCAGTTCGTCGATACCCTGATCATCATCCCCAACCAGAACCTCTTTCGCGTCGCCAATGAGCGCACCACCTTCGCCGACGCCTTCAACATGGCCGACGACGTGCTGCACTCGGGCGTGCGCGGCGTCACCGACCTGATGGTCATGCCCGGCCTGATCAATCTCGACTTTGCTGATATCCGCGCGGTGATGAGCGAAATGGGCAAGGCGATGATGGGTACCGGCGAGGCCACCGGCGAGCGGCGCGCCCTCGACGCGGCCGAGGCGGCGATCTCCAACCCGCTGCTCGACGACGTCTCGATGAAGGGCGCGCGCGGCGTGCTGATCAACATCACCGGCTCAATGGACATGACTCTGTTCGAGGTCGACGAAGCCGCCAACCGCGTCCGTTCCGAGGTCGATCCCGACGCGTTCATCATCTTCGGCTCGACGTTCGACGAGGCGATGGAGGGTCGCATCCGCGTCTCCGTGGTGGCGACCGGCATGGACAGCATCGCCGCGGCGAAGCCGGTTCCGGCGACGAATGCTCCCGGCGGGGGTGTCGTGCGCAGTCTCAGCGAAGCGCGGCAGCAACAGGCGGCGCGCTCGCGCGAAGCGGTTGCCGGTGAAGCGGTGGCAGGCCGTTTTGCGGGCGAGGAGGGTGGTCTGGCGACGGCGCCCGCGGCTGCCGCTGATCATGAGATGGAGCGCTGGCAGGGCGAGGCGGCAACCGCGTCACGTGAGCCGGTGTTCTACGCCGCAGCGGAAGGCGGGCAGGCATCGGGCACGTTCGGCGCGCCGATTTCGGTCGCCCGCCCGGTTATCGGCGATGCTCGTCCGGCCGCGGATGTTTCTGCCCCTCGGGCGCAGGACGGCGAGGGTCAGCGCGGCAAGATGGCCAACCTGTTGGCGCGCGTCATGGGCACGACACCGACGCGCCCGCACAAGCCGGAAGCGACGGAAAGCGACGAAGTCCAGGCGCCCGCCAAGCGCCAGCCGCGGTTGGGCGGTGTCGGTGCCGAGGAACGGCTTCCGGCCTCGCAGGCCGAGGACGATCTTCTCGACATTCCGGCGTTCCTGCGCCGTCAGGCGAATTAAGCGCGCTGTCTGCCGACGTTTCCCGTCTGCCGACGGCTCGGCGTCGGCAGCGGGCCGGATGATGGGCCGCTAGGCGACGGCGGAAAGTGCCGTCAGACGCGGCGATGGAGGGCACCGCCGAAGGGCGGTGCTCTGTCGTTCGCTGCGGGGGGGGGGGGGGAATGCAGCGCGGACGGCGCGACAAAATCGCGTCGGCGTCTTGCATCTGCGGCGCGCCCGCGTGCTATAGTCCCGACCGAAGATAATCGTTCTCGCAGCAGTGGCTATTCGCCGATGTTCGATCTGGCTTCACCCAGCCGCCGCAAAACCGCTTTTGCCTGTTCCGCGCTCGTCGCCGGGCTGCTGGCGCTAACCGCCTGCGGCACGACGGAGGAGCCTTACGTCGAGCGTTCGGTCGACGAGCTCTACAATCAGGCGATGGACCAGCTTGATGGGGGTGACTACAAGAAGGCGGCGAAAACGTTCGATGAGGTCGATCGTCAACATCCGTATTCGAGCTGGGCGACGAAGGCAGAACTGATGTCTGCCTACGCGTCGTATCAGGCGAACGAGTATGACGACGCGGTCAACGCCTGCGACCGCTATATCGAACTGCACCCGGCCAACCCCGACGTTCCGTACGCCTACTACCTCAAGGGCCTCAGCTATTACGAGCGGATTTCCGACATCCATCGCGATCAGGAAATGACCGAACAGGCGAAGCGCGTGTTCGCGGAGCTTATCAGCCGCTATCCCGATAGCGAATATGCGCGCGATGCCCAGTTGAAGATCGACCTGTGCAACGATCACCTTGCCGGCGCGGAAATGGTCGTCGGTCGCTACTACCAGGAGCGCGGCTTTCAGCTCGCCTCGCTCAATCGCTTCCGCACCGTTGTCGAGAAATATCAGTCGACGACCCACGTGCCGGAAGCCCTGCTGCGCATGACCGAGGTCTATCGCGCGCTCGGGATCGACGACGAGGCGCGCAAGACGGCGGCGGTCCTCGGCTACAACTTCCCGCAGTCGCAATGGTATGCCGACGCCTACGCTCTCGTCGGCGGTGACGCGGGCAATGCATCGGCGCAACCGGTGGGGGCCTCCAGCCTCCGGTGAGCAGGACGGGCGGCATGCTGTCCTTCTTGTCGATCCGCGACGTCGTTCTCATCGATCGTCTCGATCTCGAGTTCCCGCCGGGCCTGTGTGCGCTCACCGGCGAGACCGGTGCCGGTAAATCGATTCTCCTCGATGCGCTCGGCCTCGGCCTCGGCGCCCGGGCGGACGCACGGCTGGTGCGTCATGGCGCCGCCCAGGCCTCGGTCAGCGCCCGCTTCGAGATTCCGCCCCGGCACCCGGCCCACGCCATGCTGGCCGAGCAGGGCTTCGAGGCCGAGGACGGTCTCTTGCTGCGCCGCGTGATCACCGCCGAGGGGCGCTCGCGCGCCTTCGTCAACGACCGGCCGGTCAGTATCTCGCTGCTGCGCCAGCTTGGCGAAACCCTCGTCGAGATCCACGGTCAGTTCGACAATCAAAGGCTGCTCGATCCCGCTGCCCACCGCGCGCTGCTCGACGCGTTCGGGGTGATCGAGGGCGAGGCCGCCGCCTGCGCTGCCGCCTGGCGGACATGGCGCGCCGCGTCGGAGGCACGCGCCGGTGCCGAGGCGGACCTCGAGCAGGCGCGGCGGGACGAAGACTATCTCCGCCATACCTTGGGCGAGCTGGGCGAGCTTGCCCCGCAGGCGGGCGAGGAAGAGGAACTCGCCCGCCGCCGGGCGCTGCTGATGAATGCCGAGAAGCTGATCCAGGCGATCGCCGATGCGATCGCCGCGCTCGAGGGTGACGCCGGGCGCGGAGTCGTCGTCGGCTTGCGCTCGGCGCTCCGCCACGTCCAGCGCGCAGCCCCGAAGTTCGACGGTCGTCTCGATGACGCGGAAGCCGCGCTCGATCGGGCGCTGAGCGAGGCGATCGAGGCCCAGGCTTTGCTCGAGCGGGTACAATCGTCGGCCGATCTCGATCCGCGCGAGCTGGAACGGATCGAGGAGCGGCTGTTCGCCCTGCGGGCGCTGGCCCGCAAGCATGGCGTTGCCGTCGACGCCCTCGCTCAATTGCAACAGGACCTCGCCGCGCGCGTCAGCGGCCTGGAAGACGGCGAGGCGGTTCTGGCATCGCTGCGACGCGACGAGAGCAAGGCGGCGGAGCAGTTCCGCGCCGCGGCGCAAGCGCTGAGCACCCGCAGAGCTGCCGCCGCCGTGCACCTTGATGCCGCCGTTTGTGGTGAGCTGGAACCGCTGCGCCTCGGCCGCGCCCGCTTCGTCACCCGCGTCGAGCCGCTCGAAGAGCGCGACTGGGGCGCCCACGGCCAGGACCGGGTGGCCTTCGAGGTGGCGACCAACCCGGGCACACCGCCCGGCCCGATCGCCCGCATCGCCTCGGGCGGCGAGCTCGCGCGGTTTACGCTGGCGCTCAAGGTGGTGCTCGCCAGCGCCGATCCGGTGCCGACCTTGATCTTCGATGAGGTCGACGCCGGCGTCGGCGGCGCTGTCGCCTCGGCGGTCGGCGAGCGCCTCGCCCGGCTCGGGCGCGACGTCCAGGTCCTCGTGGTCACCCACTCGCCGCAGGTGGCGGCGCGCGGCGATCACCAGTGGCGCATCGTCAAGACCGTTGCCGGCGAGCAGACGCGCACCTGCGTCGATGTCCTCGACCGGCCGGGCCGCACCGAGGAGATCGCCCGCATGCTCGCCGGCGCGAAGATCACCGACGAGGCACGGGCCGCCGCCGAAAGCCTGCTCGCCGGCTCGCCGGCATGAATGCGACGATTCCGCCGCCTGTCGAGGATCTGACCCGCGAGGAGGCTGAGGCCGAGCTTGCGACGCTCGCCGAAGCGATCGCCCACCATTCCCGCGCCTACTATCAGAACGACGCCCCCGAGATCAGCGATGCGGACTTCGACGCGCTGGCGGTGCGCAACGCCGCGATCGAGGCGCGCTTTCCCGATCTCGTCCGCGAGGATTCGCCCTCGCGCAAGGTCGGCGCGCCCGCCGCCGCCGGCTTCGGCAAGGTTCAGCACGCCAAGGCGATGCTGTCGCTGGAGAACGGTTTCAGCGAAGGGGACCTCATCGACTTCATCGACGGCGTGCGCCGGTTCCTCAAGGAGTTGCGCGCCGATCCCGGTCAGGTGCTGGAGATGATGGCTGAGCCCAAGATCGATGGGCTGTCGATCTCGCTGCGTTACGAGGATGGGCGGTTCGTCGTCGGCGCCACTCGCGGCGACGGCTATACTGGCGAGAACGTCACCGCCAACCTTAAGACGATCAAGGACATCCCGGCGACGATCGCGGGCGCGCCCGACGTCTTCGAGGTGCGCGGCGAGGTCTACATGACCCGCGCCGACTTCCAGGCGATGAACGCGCGCCAGGAGGAGGCGGGGGGCAAGGTTTTCGCCAACCCGCGCAACGCCGCCGCCGGCTCGCTGCGCCAGCTTGACCCCGCGATCACCGCCGAGCGCCCCTTGCGCTTTTTCGCCTACGCCTGGGGCGAGACCAGCGAAACCCCCGCGGCTACCCACGAGGCGTTCCTCGCCCGGCTGCAGGCGCTGGGCTTTCCGGTCAATCCCGAAGCGAAGCTCTGCCGCTCTACCGAGGAGATGATCGCCTTCTATCGCGACATCGGCGCGCGGCGGGCGAGCCTGCCCTACGACATCGACGGCGTCGTCTTCAAGGTCAACCGCATTGACTGGCAGGAACGGCTCGGCTTCGTCTCCCGCGCACCGCGCTGGGCGCTCGCCCAGAAGTTCGCGGCGCAGCGGGCGCAGACCCTGCTCAGGGAGATCCGCATTCAGGTCGGCCGCACCGGCGTGCTCACCCCGGTCGCGGTGCTGGAGCCGATCACCGTCGGCGGCGTCGTCGTCAGCCGTGCCACCTTGCACAACGAGGATGAGATCGCCCGCAAGGACGTCCGCGTCGGCGATCAGGTCATCGTCCAGCGCGCCGGCGACGTCATCCCGCAGATCGTCGGCGTCGTCGCCGAAGCGCGGCCGGCGGATGCCATCCCGTTCGCCTTTCCCGACCACTGCCCGGAGTGCGGCAGCCTCGCGGTGCGCGAGCCGGGCGAGGTGGCACGGCGCTGCACCGGCGGGCTGATCTGCCCGGCGCAGGCGCTGGAGCGGCTCAAGCACTTCGTCTCCCGCAACGCCTTCGATATCGAGGGGCTGGGCGAACGGCACATCGAGGCGTTCCGTGCCGATGGCCTGATCGCTACGCCCGGCGATATTTTTCGCCTCAGGGCGCACGGCGCGGCGATCGCCGGCCGCGACGGCTGGGGCGAGAAGTCGCGCGATAACCTTTTGGCAGCGATCGAGGCGCGGCGAGCCATCGCGCTCGAGCGCTTCATCTTCGCGCTCGGCATCCGCCAGATCGGCCAGGCGACGGCGCGCCTGCTCGCCCGCCACTATGGCGCGCTCGTCGCTTGGCGCGCGGCGATGCAGGCGGCGGCGGACCCGGAGAACGAGGCATGGCGCGAGCTGGTCGCCATCGAGGGCATCGGCCCGTCCGTGGCCGCCGATCTCGTCGCCTTCTTCGCCGAGCCGCACAACCGCGCCGTTCTCGATGACCTCGCCGGCGAGCTCACCGTCGAGCCGTTCGTCGCCGCGACCACGACCGCCTCGCCGCTCGCCGGCAAGACCATCGTCTTCACCGGCACCCTCGAGCGCATGACCCGCAGCGAAGCCAAGGCCCGCGCCGAGGCGCTGGGCGCCAAGGTCACCGGCTCGGTCTCCAAGAGCACCGACTACCTCGTCGCCGGCGCCGACGCCGGCTCGAAAGCCACCAAAGCCGCCGCCCTCGGCGTGTCCGCGCTCAGCGAAGCCGAATGGCTGACCCTGATCGGCGAGGGGTAGGGCGGATAGCAGGCTCTGCGGCGCGACTGGCCGAGTCTGCTTTATCCCATGACCGACTATTCGGCGCTTCGAATTGCTGGCGTCCGCAATGGCTCCTAAAGTGTCGAGACGCGGTAACAACATCAAGCTGGCAGCTTGGCACCTGATTACGCTGCGGAACGCGAACCACTTACGATGTATCATCCCGGTAACGTAGCGCGTCGACGACTGCAGCCATCGCCCGCGAGAGCTGGCGGCGGCTGGGGTAGTAGAGGTGGTAGCCCGGGAAGGGCGGGCACCAGTCGTCCAGCACGCGGACCAGCGAACCGGCGGCGAGGTCGCTCCGGACCAGCTCCTCCATGACGTACGCCAGCCCGGCGCCGGCTGGCGCCGCCGCGCGCTGGAGCCGCGAGTCGTTGACCACCATGCGCGCCTCCGCCCGGACGTTGAGGGCGCGGCCGTCCCGTTCCAGGTCCCACACTGCCACCCCGCCGTGGGTGGGGAAGCGCAGGCCGATGCAGTCGTGCCGGGCCAGTTCGTCGGGCGAGGAAGGCGTACCGCGCGCAGCGAGGTAGTCCGGCGAGCCTACTACCGCCATCCGCAGCTCCGGCCCGATGCGGACCGCCACCATGTCCAGCGCCAGCGTCTCGCCCAAGCGCACGCCGGCGTCGAACCCCTCGGCCGCGATGTCGACCAGGCCGTTGCTTACCACGACCTCAGCGCGAAGGTCGGGGTAGCGCGGCAGGAGCTTGGCAAGGGCGGGGGTCAGGATCGTCTCGGCCGGGTGGTCTCCGGCGGTGATCCGCACGGTGCCGGCAGGCTTGTCGCGCAGATCGCTCAACCCTTCCAGCTCCGCGCCGACCTGGTCGAGGTACGGCCCCACCGTTCGCAGCAGCCGCTCGCCCGCCTCGGTGGCCGACACGCTGCGCGTCGTTCGCGTGAGCAGGCGGACGCCCAGCCGCTCTTCCAGTCTGCGGATCGTGGCTGAGCGCCGACGGCGAAACGCTGAGCCGGGCGGCGGCGCGAGGAAGCTTCGTTCGCGCGCGACGGAAAGAAAAGCGGATAGGTCGGCGATCGGGTCGCGGGGCATTGCTGACGCTCGTTCACAAGAACATGCGTGTTGTTACGTCTAATCGACACAGCGCCGGACGCCTAGATCGTTTCAAGCAAAGGAGGCGAGACATGCAGACCGTCACTGACGTTCCGGTGTGCGCTTGAACAGGCGCAGCCTGCTCAAGCTCACGGGCGCGACCGCCGCCGTCCTGGGCGCGACGGCGCTGCCGGGCGGTGCGGCGATCGCGCAGGGCACGGATGCTTGGGACAAAACCTTCCCCAGGAGCGACCGCGCTGACCACTGCAAGGTCGCCTACACCAATCGGCTGGGCATTCGGCTTGTCGCGGACCTGTACAGCCCGCGCAATTGGGACCGGTCGCGGCGGCATCCCGCACTCGTGGTGGGCACGCCGTTCGGCGCGGTGAAGGAGCAGGCGTCGGGACTCTACGCGCAAACTATGGCCGAGCGCGGCTTCGTGGCTATCGCTCACGACCCGTCCTATGTCGGCGAGAGCGGCGGCAAGCTGCACCGCACTGCCTCGTTCGAGGCGTTGGTCGAGGACTTCAGCGCCGGCGTCGACCAGCTGGGGCGACTGCCGTTCGTAGATCGCGAGCGCATCGGCGTGCTCGGCGTCTGCGGCAGCGGCGGCTTCGGGCTGGCGGCCGCGCAGGTCGACCCGCGCATCAAGGCCGTCGCCACCGTCGCGATGTACGACATCGGCCAGGCGATGCGGCAGGGCTTGGCGGACCGGCTCGACCTGTCGGCCTTCCGGCGCAAACTCGATGCGGTCGCGGCCAGCGCTGGGCGGAGGTCGACGGCGCGGCCCCGCTGATGGCGTCCGGCACGCCCGAGCGGCTGACGACGGACTCGACCGCGATCGACCGGGGAGTTCTTCGACTACTACCGCACGCCGCGAGGGAGCCACCCGCGTGCGACCACGGCGTTCCTGCGCACGAGCCACGCGCCAATGGCGCTCGGCTCGGCGTTCGACCACCTCGACTGGATCTCGCCGCGGCCGCTGCTGTTCGTGACCGGCGACCGCGCGCACTCGCGAGCGTTCAGCGAACAAGCCTTCCGGCTCGCGGCCGACCCGAAGGAGCTGCTGGTCGTGCCGAACGCCGGTCACGTCGACCTCTACGACGGGTCGACCTGATCCCATTCCGACAAGCTCGACGCCTTCTTCCGCACTCACCTCGCATGAACCGGAGAGCAGCCATGAACATTAAGCTGCTCGCCGCGCTCCTGCTGGCGCTGCCGCTCGCGGCCCACGCGCAGCAGGCATCCCGCGCCAACCCGCCGCAGCAAGGAGCCGTGCGCATGGAATACATCCGAAAGGTCGACCTGAAGACGGCGCGAGGCCCGGCGGAGAACTTCACGGGCGTCGTGACCATCACCGGCCAGTTCCAGCGCCCGGAGCCGTCGCGCGTCGGCGGCGCCATCGTTCGGTTCGAGCCCGGCGCCCGCACCGCCTGGCACAAGCACCCACTCGGACAAACGCTGCTCGTCACCGAGGGCATCGGCTGGACGCAGGTCGAGGGCGAGCCGAAGATCGAGTTCCACGCCGGCGACCAGCTCTGGTGCCCGCCGGACCAGAAGCACTGGCACGGCGCGACGGCAACGACGCCGATGACCCACATCGCCATCCAGGAGTCGCTGAACGGCTCGCCCGTGACCTGGATGGAGCACGTCTCGGACGAGGAGTACCTCGCCGGACCCGCCACCCGACCCGAAAGGTAAACCATGCGCGCGACCATCATGCCCCGGGCGCACGACGTCCGGATCGACACCGTCCCCGACGCCGCGATCGTGGAGCCTACCGACGCGGTGATCCGCATCACCCGCGCTTGCATCTGCGGAAGCGATCTGTGGCCCTACAATGGCGGGCCGAATGTAGAAGGCCAGCGCATGGGCCACGAGGCAATCGGCGTCGTGGAGGATGTTGGCAGCGAGGTCCGGCGGATCAGGCGCGGCCAGGTCGTGATCATGCCGTTCGCGGACTCTGACGGTGCATGCGTGTTCTGCGAGGAAGGGCTGCACACCTCGTGTGTTCACGCCGGCTTCTTCGGCAATGGGACCGGCCTGGACGGCGCGCAGGCGGAGGCGCTGCGCGTGCCCAACGCCGACGGGACGCTCTATCCGCTCGATGTGGGCGAGGACGACGCGCTCATGCCCTCGCTGCTCACCCTGTCGGACGTGATGGGCACCGGCCACCACGCGGCGGTGACGGCGCGGGTGCGCCGCGGCGGCACGGTGGTGGTGGTCGGCGACGGCGCTGTCGGCCTTTGCGGCGTCATCGCCGCCAGGCGGCTCGGCGCGGAGCGGATCATCATCATGGGCCGCCATGCCGACCGCGTCGCGCTGGCAAAGGAGATCGGCGCCACGGACGTGGTGAGCGAGCGTGGGCCGGAGGCGGTCGAGCGCGTGCGCGAGCTGACCGGCGGGTTCGGCGCGCAGTCCGTGCTCGAATGCGTCGGCACCGGGGTGGCGATGGAGACCTCGATGAGCATCGTCCGCGCCGGCGGCGCGGTCGGGCGGGTCGGCGTCCCTCATTATGAGGCGATCGCGGGCGCGCAGCCCATGTTCTTCCAGAACGTGATCGTCGCCGGCGGCCCCGCGCCCACCCGTGCCTATATTGACGAACTCCTGCCGGACATCATGGAGGGCCGTATCCAGCCCGGCCGCGTGTTCGATCGCACGGTCGACCTCGACGGCGTGCCCGACGGCTACCGCGCCATGAACGAGCGCGAAGCGTTGAAAGTGCTGATCCTGCCTTAGGCCGAGCGAGACGGCACGCCGCCCGAACACATCCGAAAGCTTGAACAGAAAGGAAATATCATGGCCAGACCCGATCGATTCACCGGCAAGGTGGCCTTCGTCACCGGCGCCGCCAGCGGCATCGGCCGCGCGACCGCGATCGCCTTTGCGGCCGAGGGCGCACGCCTCGCCATCCTCGACCGGACCGCGAACGGGCTGAAGGACACGGAGGCGGCTGTGAGGGACGCCGGGGCGGAAGCGCTGGCGATCGTCTGCGACGTGTCGGCGCCCGAGCAGGTCGAGGCCGCCGTGGCGCAAGTGGTCGAGCGCTTCGGCCGGCTCGATATCGCCTTCAACAACGCGGGCGTCGAGAACAAGCCCGCGCCGCTTCACGAGATCGAGCTGGCGGAGTGGGACCGCATCATCGGCGTCAACCTGCGCGGCACGTTCGTGTGCATGAAGCACGAGATCGCGCAGATGGTACGTCAAGGCGGCGGTGTGGTGGTGAACACCTCGTCGGGTGCGGGCATCCGCGGCGTTGAGGGCGGCGCGGCCTACACCGCGTCCAAACATGCGCTGATCGGCCTAACGCGGTCCGCCGCGCTTGACTACGCCAAGCGTAACATCAGGGTGAACGCGATCCTGCCCGGTAACATCGAAACGCCGATGATGGACCGCTTCACCGGGGGCGACATCCAGAAGGCGATCGTCCTGGAGCCGGTTGGGCGGCTCGGCAAGCCGGACGAGATTGCAGAGGCGGTGCTGTGGATGAGCTCGGACCTGGGCGGCTTCGTCACCGGCTCGGCGGTGGTCGTCGACGGTGGCTGGTCGCTGTGAACCGGCCGCGCGACGTTACGCGCTGGATCGCGTGCATCATGCTCAGCACGGCGCTGATGGGATCGGCCGGCTGCGGACGAGCCGAGCCGTCCGACACACCGGCGAAAGCCGATGCCACTCCGCCAGACGTCGGCAAAAACAGGAGACCGACAGTGTCTACCATCGAGATCGTCTCCGGCGACCGTCGCTGGACGGCCCGGATCGACGACACGCCGGCCGCGCGCGACTTCCTCGCGCAACTTCCCCTGAAGCTGACGCTGAAGGACTTCGGCGGCAACGAGAAGATCGCCGATCTGCCGCGCCGGCTGACGCGCGAGGGCGCGCCCGACGCAATTACCCCCCGGGCGGGCGACGTCGCCTTCTACGCACCGTGGGGCAACCTCGCGATCTTCTACGGACACGGGCATCATTCGCCGGGGCTGGTCCCACTGGGCCGAATTGAAGGCGACGTGTCCGCGCTCGCGGGCGGGCGACCCGTCACGGTTTCGATCGATCGAGCCGCGACGGGTGGCTGAACAGCCGTTTCGCGCAATCAGCGTACGGCACATCTTGAGCGGTCGCGCGGCTGCCAAGGAGTCTAGTCGGCCGCCGTCACGGGTGATCGCTTTCGAGTTCCGAAGCGATCACGCCGGAGCGGAGCATGATCAGGCCGCGTCGTTTTCAGACCCGTCGACCTTCCCCTGCCCGTTCCCCTTGTCGCCCTCACCCTCGGCCGTGCGCGTCGGCGGCCCCGATCCCGGCGCGAGCGGTTCTCGCGAAAGGCGCGATCGAGATTGCTTGGACTCGCACCGTCGGTCGCGTGCGACTTCGACGAGCGCATGGTATCCACATGGCTGTGCTTCTCGTCTCGCTCGCCGCCACCGCCGGACCGCATGCTGACGCGCGGGTTGGTACTTACCGCGCCCTCAGGGTAAGCCGGACCCGGCTCGGGAGGGGGCTTGGTCGCAGGCCCCAGGGCCGCCCCAGCGATCTGTGTTCGGATGCTTTTTCGGCATGCGGGTCGCTCCATCGCAGACGGAAAGCAAACACACGCACGCGCGCGGGGTTCCAGAGAGCACCTACAACGCGACGGGAAAGTGGCTTCGCCGGATGGATTACGGGAGGCAGCTCGAGCAGCTAAGCGCAACGCTTGATCGTCTTCACGTTGACTCGGAACGGGCCTCGGTCATTCCGGCGTACGATGACGCTTTAGATCCCGTTGCAGTCGTAGCGGAGGTCGCTTCCCGCATTCGACTTTCGACGCGAATGGCGATTTCCATCCGTCACCTCTCCTAATTTCGACCATCGCCCTCCCACGCCCGCGACATCATCATTCTCCCTCATATAGGGTAGTTTGGCTCGACGTCGTGGCGGTGGGGGGGTAGCATCGTTGGGTGCGGGTGCGGGAGGATCGATGCGAGGGTGCGGATTGGCAGCGCGCGGCGGGCGTAGACGGGCGTTCGTTGCGGCCGCGGTGCTGGCGGGTGTGCTCGCCGGCTGTTCCTCGCCGGCCACGGACGGCGATAGCGGTGCGAACGCGGCGGCGGACGGTGGCGATCTCGTCGGGACGAGCTGGACGGTGCAAAGCATCGGCGGGAGGCCGGCGATCGACAGCCCGCAATCGATGCTGATCTTCCAGAGCACCACCCTTCTCGTCGGCGACGGCGGCTGCAATACCTTCTCCGGCGCCATCGGCATCGAGGGCGGGCGCATGCTCATCGGCCCGCTGGCATCGACACGCCGGGCGTGCGACGACGCGATCATGGCTCAGGAGGCGGCGCTCTTGAGCGCGCTCGAAAGCGTACGCAGCTTCCAGGCCAACGAGCAGGTGCTGCTGCTGTTTGGCCCGGCGGGGACGCAGACGGTGGCGCTGTCGCGCACGCCGGCGCCGCTCTAGGCCCGGGGCCGGGCCCAGGGCTAGGCTTGGCCCAGGGCTAGGCTTGGCCCAGGGCTAGGCTTGGCGGCGCCCCTCTCGATTTTCGCTCCCGGGCGGCGGCCGGCCACGACCGCCGGTGATCACAGCCAGCCGATGCGCCTGAACCACAGGTAAAGGACAACGCAGCTCACGGCGATGAACGCCAGCACCACCGGATAGCCCCACTCTACGTGCAGCTCGGGCATGACGTCGAAGTTCATCCCGTAGATGCCGGCGATCGCCGTCGGCACGGCGAGAATGGCGGCCCAGCCGGCGAGCTGGCGCATGACGTCACCCTGGCGGTTGGCGGCGAGCAGCAGGTGGGTATCGAAGGTCTGATCGAGCATGTCGCGCAGGATATCGATGCTCTCGTTCACCCGGATGACATGGTCGTGCACGTCCTGGAAGTAAGGGCGCATCTCGGCGTCGATGAACGGCACCTCCATCCGCCGCAGGCGCGTGCATACGTCCATTAGCGGCGCGGTCACCCGCCGCAGGTGCAGAAGGTCGCGGCGCAGGGCGGCGATGCGCCAGACGGTATCGGCGCCAGCACAGCTTTTCTGCACCGCGTCCTCGATGTCATCCGCCTGCCGTTCGATCGAATCGACGATCGGCGTATAGTTGTCGACGACGAAATCCATGATCGCGTAGACGACGAAGTCCTCGCCGTGGCGCAAGAGCTTGGGCATCGCCTCGGCGCGGGCGCGCACCTCGCCGTAGGACGAGGTATCGCCGTGGCGCACGGAGATGACGTAGCCCTTGCCGGCGAAGACGTGGGTCTCGCCGAAATCGACCGCCTCGCCGATCAGGCGCGCGGTGCGCAGGACGATGAACACCGAATCGCCGTAAACCTCGACCTTCGGGCGCTGGTGGGCACGAAAGGCGTCCTCGATCGCAAGGTCGTGCAACTGGAACTGCCGCTGCAGGCCGCGCAGCAGGTCTTGCGGTGGCTCGCGCAGCCCGACCCAGACGAAGCGCCCGTCGCGATCGCAGAACTCACCGCAGCGGGAGATATCGAGGTCGGCGACGCGCCGGCCGCTCTCGTAACCGCAACAGGCGACGACCGCCCCCGGGTCCGGCTGGCCATCGTTGCCGCCGTCATTGCCGCCATCGTTCCAGGGACTCTCCCGGGGGAAATCCCGAAAGCTATCGTGGGGGCCGTCGTCGCCTGCGCTCATTTCAGCGGGGACCGCCGTCAGACGACGGTGAGGCGGACGTCGATGTTGCCGCGGGTCGCATGCGAATACGGGCAGACGATGTGCGCCTTGGCGACGAGATCCTCAGCCTGCGCCTTGTCGATCCCCGGCAGGGCGATGGCAAGGCCGACGTCGATACCGAAACCCTCGCCGTCGTCGCGCGGACCGATGCCGACGGTGGCGGTAACCGAGGCGTCTTCAGGAATGCGGATCTTGTGCTTGCCAGCGACGAACTTCAGCGCGCCGAGAAAGCAGGCGGAATAGCCACAGGCGAACAACTGCTCAGGATTGGTGCCGTCGCCGCCGCCGCCGCCAAGTTCCTTTGGCGTCGTCAACTTGACGTCGAGCGTGCCGTCGGCGGTCTTCGCGCGGCCATCGCGACCGCCGGTGGCGCTTGCCTTGGTCGTATATGCGATCTTCATCCCTTGATCTCCAATCCCGGTTGGTTCAGCGGCTCGCCACGGCCGGCAGGACGCACGCCCGGGCCCGCCTCAAACAGATGGTAACGCCAAGCGCGACAGCTATGTCCGCACTTCGTCGATGACGCCGTGAATGAAGCGAAGTTTATCGATCACCGCGGGCGCGAGTACGAACGGATAAAGGTCGGGCTGGCCCATGCTGCGGTTCAAGCTATTGACCGCGTAGGTCAGCGGCAGCCAAACGTCGATCAGATCGTCGAATTCGGCCGCGCCGTAGGGATCGAAGTCGACCACCGCGTCAAGCGACGGATCGCCGACGGCGCGCGGCTTGACGCGGATGCCGAAGGCGTGCGCCGTCTCCAGGGTATCGACGATATGCATGTAGTGGGCCCACGTTTCCGCCCAGTCCTCCCAGGCATGAGTGCTGGCGTAGGCGCTGACGAACCGCTCGCGCCAGTTGGCGGGTGGCCCGTCGCGGTAGTGGACCTCCAGCGCTTCCGTGTAGTCCTGCTGCTCGTCACCGAACATCTGACGGAAGGAATCGACCCGCCCGCCGTCGAGAATCAGCCGGTCCCAGTAGTAATGCCCGACCTCGTGGCGGAAGTGACCAAGGAGGGTGCGATAGGGCTCGGCCATGTTCTGGCGGTGCTTCTCGCGCTCGGCATCGTCGGCCTCGGCGATGTTAATGGTGATCAGTCCGTCGTCATGCCCGGTTATAACCTTGGCGCTCTCGCGGAATGTCGGGTCCGGATCGGCGAGGAAATCGTAAGCAAGGCCGCGGGTGACGTCAGCGGATTTGACGATCAGCGGCAAGCGCAGCCGCAAGATGGCATAGACGAGGCGGTGCTTGGCACCCTCCAGCCGCCGCCAGGCATCGACGTGATCGGCATTGGTGAGATCGGGAATGGTCCGGTTCAAGGCGCAGGCGCGGCACAGCGTCTGTTCCGCGTTTACCGGCAGCAGCCAGTTGCAGACATTGTGGACGGCGTTCTCACAATAGCGGACCGCCTGCGGCGGCGTGGCCAAGGTGCTCAGGCTCCCGTCAGGCGCACGGCTCAGGGCGGTCAGCGCCATGATCTCGGGCAGAAAGCCGAGCGGCGCCTGGCAATGCTCGCAGCGCGTGTTCTCGAAGTAAACGAGTTGACCACAGTTCTGGCACGCAAACAATTTCATGGATATAGACCTGATACTCGCCGGATTAAGCGAAAGAACTGATGACCGGGCGAGCGGCGTGCCCCACCCGACGCCAGCAGCGTTCAAACGAAACCGCCGATGGATAGTTCCGGGCGCTGCCGCAGAAGCCTGGGAAGATCACTCGCTGATGCGGATGCAGACTTTGCCGAAGTGACGCTGGGCCTCGAAGTGGGCGAAAGCGTCCTGCACCGCATCGAAGCCAAAGGTGTGATCGATCACCGGTTGGATATGGTGCCGCTCGATTGCCCGCGCCATGTCTTCGAAATCGTCGCGCGATCCGACAGTAACGCCCTGCAGGCGCAGGTTGCGCATGACGACCAGCGGCAGCGTCACTTCGCTTCGCGCGCCGGCGAGCACGCCGATGAGGCTGAGCGTGGCGCCGATGCGGGCGGCGCGGATTGAGCGCTCCAGCGTGCCGGCAAGCTCGACGATGTGATCGCATCCGTCGCCGCCAGTCAGCGCCTTCACCCGGCGATCCCAGTCGGGATCGGTCCGGTAGTTGATCGTCTCGTCGGCGCCGAGAGTCTTCGCCCGCTCGAGCTTGCCGTCGTCGGACGAGGTGATGATCACCCGCGCCCCGGCCGCCTTGGCGAACTGCAGGGCAAAGAGGGCGACGCCGCCGGTGCCCTGGATCAGCACGGTGTCCATCGGGCCGACCTTGCCCTGGCCGATGACGGCACTCCAGGCGGTAACGCCGGCACAGGGAAGGCTCGCCGCCGCCTCGTCGCTCAGATGGACAGGCACGCGGCAAACGACCTCGGCCGGAAGGCAGACCTTCTGCGCCAGCATGCCGTCGATATCGCCGCCGAGGCTGAGGGCGAATTTCTCCGGCGTCGCCGGGCCGCCGATCCAGCTCGGAAAGAAAATCGGACAGGCGCGATCACCAAGCTTGAGCCGGCTGACCCCCTCGCCCACCGCCGTCACTTCACCGACGCCGTCAGACACCGGGATCAGCGGCAGGGTATAACGCGGGCCATAGCCACCGCGCACGACGAGGGTGTCGCGATAGTTCAGCGACGCCGCGCGCATCGTCAGCAGCACTTGGCCCGGGCCGGGCACGGGGTCGGCACGCTCGGACTTCTTCAGGTGTTCAAGCCCAAAAGCCTGACGCATCTCCCAAACGAACATGGACGATTTCTCCTTAATTTCGGTCCCAATCTCAGCCTCGGTATCGCGCGACGGTGTGCCCGACTCTTGCCGGAACGGCGACGTGCGATCATAGTTCTTCGCAGCTGGGGAGAATATCGCACCGTGCCAAGCTGTCGGCCTGTTGTCTGCGGCTCGATCGCTGGTCGTCCGGGCCGTTTCGGCGTCGCCATGCACACCGCCGCCTACCGGGCGCTCGGCCTCGATTACGTCTACGTCGCCTTCGGCACCGAGGACACCGCCGGCGCGATGGCGGCGATGCGCGCGCTCGGAATACGCGGTCTTGGCGTGACCATGCCGCACAAGCTGCGCATCGCTGCGTTTCTCGACGCACTCACCGACGAGGCGCGGGCAATCGGCGCGGTCAATACCGTGGTCAACGACGACGGGCGGCTGACCGGCCACAACGTTGACTGGATCGGCGCCTTGCGCGCGTTTCGCGAGGTCTTCGAGCCCGCCGGACGCACCGCCGCCGTCGTCGGTGCCGGTGGCGGTGCGCGCGCCATCGCCTGGGGACTGAAGCACGCCGGCTGCACGGTGAGCGTCTTCAATCGCAACGAGGCCGCCGGCCGCGCCCTCGCCCTGCAGATGGGCGGCGAATTCGCCGGCGCGCCAGCGGCCCTGGCGACGATGCCGGAAACGACGCAGCCGTTCGATCTGATCGCCCACGCGACGCCCGTCGGCTTTCATGATCCTACCTCATCGCTGATCCCGCCGACGGCGCTGCGCCCGCAGACGATCGTGTTCGATGCGGTACCGATGCCGATCCGCACGAAGCTTCTTTGCGACGCCGAAGCGGCCGGATGCAGGACGATTCCCGGACTCCGCATGCAGCTTCACCAGGCGGCGTGCCAGTTCGAGCTCTACACCGGCAGGACGCCCGATCTCGCAATTCTGGAACGGGCCCTTTGCACGGCGATGGCAGAGACCACATAGAAACGAGGTGATTTAACCGCACGACGAGATCGGACAGTGATGGGGCAAGAATGCGCGCGAAAATCGATGAACGACTGGCGCAATTGGGCATCGTTCTACCAACGGCTGCGTCACCGGCGGGATCGTACCTCCCGTTCGTATTTGTCGGCAGTCAGTTGATCGTCTCGGGTCAATTGCCGATCGAAGACGGCAGCGTGGCCTGCTGCGGGCGCATCGGCACGGAGGTCAGCGTCGAGGCGGGGTCGGCGGCCGCGCGCCTGTGCGGTCTCAATCTGCTGGCTCAGGCCCGGGCAGCCTGCGACGGCGATCTCGACCGGGTGCGGCGGGTCATCCGCCTCGGCGGTTTCGTGCAGGCCGGCCCCGGCTTTAGCGATCACCCCAAGGTGATCAACGGCGCCTCCGAACTCATGGTCGAGGTCTTCGGCCCGGCGGGGCGCCACGCGCGTTTCGCCGTCGGCGCATCATCCCTGCCGCTGAACGCCGCCGTCGAAATCGAAGCGATGTTCGAGGTCGCCTGACGATAAAAATCACACCGGCAAACCTCACACCGGCAAACCTCACACCGGCCGATGTCGGCACCGGCTGACCTGAGCGCGGCGCTGGGCGTCGCCATCGCCATCGCCATCGCCGCGATCGCCTGGCGGCGCGGTTCCCTTTCGAATTCGGGAGCCGTCGCCGCCACTGCCGTTGGTGCGCTGGTGTTCTGCGCCGGCGGTTTTGCCGCCGGATTGTTGCTCGTCTTCTTCTTCGTTTCCTCAACCCTGCTGGGCCGCCTCTCCGCGCCAAGCAAACGGCGGGCGGCGGAAAAAGCCGTCAAGGGCGACCGCCGCGACGCCGCGCAGGTCCTCGCCAATGGCGGCCTCGCCGCCGCGCTCGCGCTGGCCGGCGCCCTCCTGCCCTGGCCCGGGTGGGGAGCGGCCTTGGTCGGGACATTGGCGGCGGTAACCGCCGATACCTGGGCGAGCGAAATCGGCACGCTGAGCCGGCAGGCACCGCGCTCGATCCTCACCGGCCGGCGCATCGAGGTGGGGCTCTCCGGCGGCATCACCGCGCTCGGCACCGTCGCCAGCCTGCTCGGCGGCGCGGCGATCGGATTGTGCGCGGGCCTCACCGCCGGCGCGCCGCTGCGATGGACGGCGATCGGCGCCGGCGCCGGGCTGCTCGGCTCACTCGCCGACAGCGCGCTCGGTGCCTCGGCGCAGGCGCTCTACGCCTGCCGCATCTGCGGGGAACGCAACGAGACGCCGCGCCACTGCGGCGGGCCGAGCACACTGATCCGCGGCCATCCCGCCATCGACAACGACGTGGTCAACGCCGTCGCCGCACTTTGCGGCGCGCTGGCCGGCCTCGGCCTATGGGCGCTGCTCTCCCTCGCCGCCGGCTGAGTGATCGTTCAGGACCGCCAGCGCCGCGTCGATGTCGGCCTCGGTGTTGTAAAGGTGCGGAGCAAGGCGCAGGGCGCCGGCGCGCACCGCGACGTGCACGCGCGCGCCCGCGAGCGCATCGGCGATGGCGCGGGTCTGCGCCCGCTCGTGGGGAGCGATGAACACCAGCGTGCTGCGCTGGGGGCCGGCCCGCGGGCTGAGCAGCCGGTAGCGATCGCCATCGAGGCCGTCGATCAACCGCTGGACCAGACGCTGGTCGTGGGCGGCGACCGCTTCGATCCCGCGTTCGAGCAGAAATTCGATCGCCGCCGTCCATGGTACGAAGTTGAAAAAATTGGCGGTGGCGAAGATGTCGTAGCGTCGCGCCCCGGGATCGCCGCGCGGGGTAATAAGGTCGAGGACTTCGCGGCCGAGGTCCTCGGCGCTCAGCACCGACAGCCAGTAGTTCTGGTTGTAGGTGAGCTGGCCGAGAAGCTCCGGGCGCATCCAGCAGAAGCCGGTGGCGTAGGGTCCGCACAGCCACTTCCAGCCGACCGAGACCACCGCATCGACCGGCGCGCTGCCAACGTCGAACGGCCGGGCGCCCAGCGCCTGCGAGGCGTTGACCACGAACAGCACGCCGCGCTCCCGGCAGACAGCGCCGATCGCGGCAAGGTCGATCGCCCAGCCCGAGAACGAGTGCACGAAGGTCAGGCACAACAGCCGGGTGCGCGGGCCGATCGCCGCGGCGATCTCCCCGGCATCGAGCACGCGGCCGCGCGGGGCGAGCAGCCTTAGGGTGACGCCGCGCGGTTCGAGCCCGGTCCACGGCAGGATGTCGGTGGGAAAATCCCCCTCCATCGCCAGCACCTCGTCACCCGCCTGCCAGGGGATGCCGTTGGCGAGGAGATGAAGGCCGTAGGAGGCGCCGTTGGCGAGGATGACCTCCTCGGGCGCCGCTCCGATCAGCCGGCCGATCGCCGCCTTGAGCCGCGCCGGCACGCCCGCAAACCGCGCGGAGGTCAGCTCCCACGGCTGCGCCTTCCAGCGCACCGCCTCTTCGGCCACCGCCCGCGCGCACGCCGGCAGCGGGCCCTGATGCGCGCAGTTCAGCCAGTGCTGGCTGGCGAGGTCAGGAAAGTCAATCTCAGGATCACCGATCATTAGGTGCAGAGTGGCCCACCTTCGCCCCCGCAAGCAAGCACCCAGCCACGGCGGGGATCATCACGTCCTGGAGCGGCAGTTCGTCGCCAATAGCGACGATCGCCGATGGCGTGAAGCGGACGCTGGCTGTGTCTGCAATGCAGTCGGGAGCGTCCAAAGACCCGTAGGCCGGAAGACCCGAGACCGGGGGGAGGGTTGTCGTGGCAGAGGTCTCAACGAGGGAAAAGCCCTCGGTTGGTTAGGCCTCAGCCTCTATTCTTTCCACGAGTGTGGCGCCCCAATCATCGGGCTGCGCTTGCAAGAACGCCCTGATGCAGTCTGCTTCAAGCACCTCCCTGGATGATCCAGTCACCTTAGCCGCCTCTCTTGAGTAGTCGTGATGGTTCGTCTCTGGATGGGCGGTAAGGCGTTGATCGAGGTCGAATTCATAACTTTTCAGGAGTTCCGCCTTTCCTTGATCGGAGAGGAATACCAGTTTTTCCGGGGCAATAGAACCTGGAAGGCGGTATATCTTTTCCGCATCCAATTCCGGTTGATCCCCATCTCGTACGCCAATAGCTTTAACACCGCTTTTTCGTAAAATGGTCACAGCGCCCTTGGCTGCCTCTGCGTCACCGAATGGTAGTACCTTTGTCCGCCTCAGAAGAGACGGACGTTTCATTTTGATTATCTCCCCAAGAAGATTGAGCAAAAAGTATCTTCAACGCAAACAATCAGGTGGCCGTCGTTCCCTTCAGTCAGGGTATTGCGCAGATGGATTGACGATAGGCGGTCATATACTTTGACGCCATCTCTGTCGCGCGCAAGCATCTTTCGCCCTTCGGGGGGCAATGCGCGGATCATCGCCGAGGAATGAGTTGAGAATATAACTTGATGGCCACGCCGAAAGCTGACGTCCATCAGATATTTTGTAAACTCATATTGGGCGAACTCATGGAGGCTGGTTTCAGGCTCCTCCAGGATAACTAGGGACTGAACAGGGCAACTCTCAAGGAGACGGATCGTATGGATAACACGCCCTTCCCCGAATCCCATGTTGTTCTCAGAATATACGGCATAGAGCCGTCGCGCCATTCCAAGCTCGGCCTTACGTGTGGCGCTTTCTACTCCCTGAAAGAAAACCTCGTCATAGTTATTGCCGAGTATACTCGACGCCCACTTCTTCCCATCTTCCACTTCTGCTCTTTCTGAAAGGGTAATCTGCTTGGCGCTGTATATCGTTAGGTCTCTCCGCTCCACCTTGGGTAGATAGAACGTGAGCCCGACGTAAATTGAGGCTTTTTCGGGTTGTCGCTTGTATCCGCTCCATTCCTTTGCGGCCCGGCTTACCGTGTGAGAGCTTGATCTTCGCTGGGGGTATTTGTTTGATAGCGATACTCTACACTGGAGTTATCTTCAAATGGCTTCGGGTCCGCCACTGATACAGGAAAAAAATCTTTGACATAGAACCTCTTGTAATCTTCTGCGGTTGAGAGGTTCTTGTGCGCACATAAAAGAAGCTGGCCGATCGTGCTCTTACCTGCACCATTTAATCCAGTTATCGCAGTAACTGGATATTCGAATTCCATATCGCATTTAATTCCCCTAAAACCTCTTACACAAACCTTGTTAACGCAAGCGCCAAAATTGGCGTAGCGGCGCGCCTTTACGAATTTCGACGCCAACTTCTCACTCACATCTGCCATTCACGAGCCTTGTCTTCACGCACAAGCGGTGTTACATCTCGCCATTGATCATTGCCGAATGAAGCGCGGTAGCCCACTTGGGCGTATTTGGAACCTGCGTCGGAATACGCCCAAGTGGGCTATTCCGACCTACCACGCTCGCAGATGAGCAGATAGCGGACCTTCCTCACAAGAAGGGCTGAATCGACCCTCCTGGGATAAAGCAGACTCGGCCAGTCGCGCCGCAGAGCTTGCTATCCGCCCTACCCTCGCCGATCAGGGTCAGCCATTCGGCTTCGCTGAGCGCGGACACGCCGAGGGCGGCGGCTTTGGGAGCTTTCGAGCCGGCGTCGGTGCCGGCGACGAGGTAGTCGGTGCTCTGGAGACCGAGCCGGTGACCTTGGCGCCCAGCGCCTCGGCGCGGGCCTTGGCTTCGCTGCGGGTCATGCGCTCGAGGGTGCCGGTGAAGACGATGGTCTTGCCGGCGAGCGGCGAGGCGGTCGTGGTCGCGGCGACGAACGGCTCGACGGTGAGCTCGCCGGCGAGGTCATCGAGAACGGCGCGGTTGTGCGGCCTGGCGAAGAAGGCGACGAGATCGGCGGCCACGGACGGGCCGATGCCCTCGATGGCGACCAGCTCGCGCCATGCCTCGTTCTCCGGGTCCGCTGCCTCGGCATCGCCGCGCGCGCCAAGCGACGAGCGCGCCATAGTGGCGGGCGAGCAGGCGCGCCGTCGCCTGGCCGATCTGGCGGATGCCGAGCGCGAAGATGAAGCGCTCGGAGCGCGATGGCTCGCCGCGCCTCGATCGCCGCCAAAGGTTATCGCGCGACTTCTCGCCCCAGCCGTCGCGGCCGGCGATCGCCGCGCCGTGCGCCCTGGAGGCGAAAAAATATCGCCGGGCGTAGCGATCAGGCCATCGGCACGGAACGCCTCGATGTGCCGTTCGCCCAGCCCCTCGATATCGGAAGGCGTTGCGGGAGACGAAGTGCTTGAGCTGCCCAGCCGCCTGCGCCGGGCAGATCAGCCCGCCGGTGCAGCGCCGTGCCACTCGCCCGGCCGCGCGCACCGCGAGGCTGCCGCACCCGGGCAGTGGTCGGGAAAGGCGAACGGATGGCATCCGCCGGCCGCGCTTCGGCGACGACGCCGACGATCTGCGGATGACGTCGCCGGCGCGCTGGACGATGACCTGATCGCCGACGCGGACGTCCTTGCGGGCGATCTCATCCTCCGTTGTGCAAGGTGGCACGGCTGACGACGACGCCGCCGACGGTGATCGGCTCCAGCACCGCGACCGGGGTGAGCACGCCGGTGCGGCCGACCTGAATGCGGATCTCCCTGAGCAGGGTCTGCGCCCGCTGCGCCGCGAACTTCTGGGCGAGCGCCCAGCGCGGGTGCGCGGGAGACGAAGCCGAGCCGTTCCTGCCAGTCAATGCGGTTGACCTTGAAGACGACGCCGTCGATGTCGTAGGGCAGGCTTCGCCGCCGCGCGCCGATGTCGCGATAGAAGGCGATCATCTCCTCGGTAGAGCGGCAGAGCTTCGCTTCGATTGACCGGAAAGCCCAGCGCCTGCAGCCGGGCGAGGAACGCCTCGTGGGTAGCCGCGGGGTTTCGCTGGTCTCGCCCCAGGCGTAGGCGAAAAA
This sequence comes from Rhodospirillales bacterium, assembly GCA_016712595.1. Lineage (NCBI taxonomy): Bacteria > Pseudomonadati > Pseudomonadota > Alphaproteobacteria > Rhodospirillales > Rhodospirillales bacterium. Next base: position 4,587 of record JADJQT010000006.1, on the reverse strand, counting down.
GCGCAAGGGGCGGGCGGCGGTCACGCTCGGATCAAGCTGGCGCAGCGAGCCGGCGGCGGCGTTGCGCGGGTTGGCGAAGACCTTGCCCCCCGCCTCCTCCTGGCGCGCGTTCATCGCCTGGAAGTCGGCGCGGGTCATGTAGACCTCGCCGCGCACCTCGAAGACGTCGGGCGCGCCCGCGATCGTCGCCGGGATGTCCTTTGATCGTCTTGGGGTTGGCGGTGACGTTCTCGCCAGTATAGCCGTCGCCGCGAGTGGCGCCGACGACGAACCGCCCATCCTCGTAACGCAGCGAGATCGACAGCCCATCGATCTTGGGCTCAGCCATCATCTCCAGCACCTGACCGGGATCGGCGCGCAAATTCTGAGGAACCGGCGCACGCCGTCGATGAAGTCGATGAGGTCCCCTTCGCTGAAACCGTTCTCCAGCGACAGCACGCCTTGGCGCTGAACCCGCGAAGCCGGCGGCGGCGGGCGCGCTGACCTTGCGCGAGGGCGAAACCGCGGACGAGATCGGGAGGAGCGCGCCTCGATCGCGGCGCGCGTTGCGCACCGCCAGCGCGTCGAAGTCCGCATCGCTGATCTCGGGGGCGCCGTTCTGATAGTAGGCGCGGAATGGTGGGCGATCGCTTCGGCGAGCGTCGCTAGCTCGGCCTCAGCCTCCTCGCGGGTCAGATCCTCGACAGGCGGCGGATCGTCGCACCATGCCGGCGAGCCGGCGAGCAGGCTTTCGGCGGCGGCCCGTGCCTCGTCGGTGATCTTCGCGCCGGCGAGCATGCGGGCGATCTCCTCGGTGCGGCCCGGCCGTCGAGGACATCGACGCAGGTGCGCGTCTGCTCGCCGGCAACGGTCTTGACGATGCGCCACCAGTGATCGCCGCGCCGCCACCCGCGGCGAGGGTGACCACGAGGACCTGACGTCCCGCCTGAGCGCCGGGCGAGGCACTCGCCGACCGTCGCGAGTGACAGTGCTGCGGACGCCGGCGTCGACCCCATCGAAGATCAAGGTCGGCACCGGATCGGCGCTGGCGAGCACCACCTGAGCGCCAGCGTAAACCGCGCGAGCTTGCCGCCCGAGGCGATGCGGGCGATCGGGCCGGGCGGTGTGCCCGGCTGCCACCTCGAAGGCCACCCGGTCCTGGCTGGCGCTCCCAGTCGCGCTCTTCGAGCGGCTCGACGCGGTGACGAAGCGGGCGCGGCCGAGGCGCAGCGGTTCCAGCTCACCACAAACGGCGGCATCAGCGTGCACGGCGGCGGCAGCCTGCGGGTGCTCAGCGCTTGCGCCGCGGCGCGGAACTGCTCCGCCGCCTTGCCTCGTCGCGTCGCAGCGATGCGCCAGAACCGCCTCGCCGTCTTCCAGGCGCGCCGACGCGCGCGGCGAGGTCCTGTTGCAATTGAGCGAGGGCGTCGGACGGCAACGCCATGCTTAGGGCCAGCGGCCGCAGGGCGAACAGCCGCTCTCGATCCGTTCCAGCTCGCGCGGATCGAGATCGGCCGACGATTGTACCCGCTCGAGCAAAGCCTGGGCCTCGATCGCCTCGCTCAGCGCCCGATCGAGCGCGGCTTCCGCGTCATCGAGACGACCGTCGAACTCTCCTGGGCTGCGCGCTGGACGTGGCGGAGCGCCGAGCGCAAGCCGACGACGACCCGCGCCCGGCGTCACTCGAGCGCGGCGATCGCATCGGCGATCGCCTGGATCAGCTTCTCGGCATTCATCAGCAGCGCCCGGCGGCGGGCGAGTTCCTCTTCCTCGCCCGCCTGCGGGGCAAGCTCGCCCAGCTCGCCCAAGGCATGGCGGAGATAGTTCGTCCCGCCGCGCCTGCTCGAGGTCCGCCTCGGCACCGGCGCGTGCCTCCGACGCGGCGCGCCATGTCCGCCAGGCGGGCAGCGCAGGCGGCGGCCTCGCCTCGATCACCCCGAACGCGTCGAGTAGCGCGCGGTGGGCAGCGGGACCGAGCAGCCTTTGATTGTCGAACTGACCGTGGATCTCGACGAGGGTTTTCGCCAAGCTGGCGCAGCAGCGAGATACTGACCGGCTGGTCGTTGACGAAGGCGCGCGAGCGGCCGTCGGCGGTGAGCACGCGGCGCAGCAAGAGACCGTCCTCGGCCTCGAAGCCCTGCTCGGCCAGCATGGCGGGCCGGGTGCCGGGGCGAATCGAAGCGGGCGCTGACCGAGGCCTGGGCGGCGCCATGACGCACCAGCCGTGCGTCCGCCCGGGCGCCGAGGCCGAGGCCGAGCGCATCGAGGAGAATCGATTTACCGGCACCGGTCTCGCCGGTGAGCGCACAGGCCCGGCGGGAACTCGAGATCGAGACGATCGATGAGAACGACGTCGCGGATCGACAAGAAGGACAGCATGCTGCCCGTCCTGCTCACCGAGGCTGAGGCCCCACCGGTTGCGCTGATGCATTGCCCGCGTCACCGCCGACGAGAAGCGTAGGCGTCGGCATACCATTGCGACTGCGGGAAGCCAAAGCCGAGGACCGCCGCCGTCTTGCGCGCCTCGTCGTCGATCCTGGAGCGCGCGATAGACCCGGTCATGCAGCAGGGCTTCCGGCACGTGGGTCGCTCGACTGATATTTCTCGACAACGGTGCGGGAAGCGATTGAGCGAGGCGAGCTGGAAAGCCGCGCTCCTGGTAGTGACCGACGACCATTTCCGCGCCGGCAAGGTGATCGCTGCACAGGTCGATCTTCAACTGGGCATCGCGCGCATATTCGCTATCGGGATAGCGGCTGATAAGCTCGGCGAACACGCGCTTCGCCTGTTCGGTCATTTCCTGATCGCGATGGATGTCGGAAATCCGCTCGTAGTAGCTGAGGCCCTTGAGGTAGTAGGCGTACGGAACGTCGGGGGTTGGCTGGGTAAGCTCGATATAGCGGTCGCAGGCGTTGACCGCGTCGTTACACTCGTTCGCCTGATACGACGCGTAGGCAGACATCAGCTCTGCCTTCGTCGCCCAGCTCGAATACGGATGTTGGCGATCGACCCCATCGAACGTTTTCTCGCCTTCTTGTAGTCACCCCATCAAGCCGGTCCATCGCCTGATTGTAGAGCCCGTCGACCGAACGTCGACGTAAGGCTCCTCCGTCGTGCCGCAGGCGGTTAGCGCCAGCAGCCCGGCGACGAGCGCGGAACAGGCAGCAAAGCGGTTTTGCGGCGGCTGGTGAAGCCAGACCGAACATCGGCGAATAGCCACTGCTGGGAGAACGATTATCTTCGGTCGGGACTATAGCACGCGGCGCGCCGCAGATGCAAGACGCCGACGCGATTTTGCTGCGCCGTCCGCGCTGTATTCCCCCGCAGCGAACGACAGAGCACCGCCCTTCGGCGGTGCCCTCCATCGCCGCGTCTGACGGCACTTTCCGCCGTCGCCTAGCGGGCCCATCATCCGCCCGCTGCCGACGCCGAGCCGTCGGCAGACGGGAAACGTCGGCAGACAGCGCGCTTAATTTGCCTGACGGCGCAGGAACGCCGGAATGTCGAGAAGATCGTCCTCGGCCTGCGAGGCCGGAAGCCGTTCCTCGAGTACCGACACCGCCCTGCATCCGCGGCTGGCGCTTGGCGGGCGCCTGACTTGCCTCGTCGCTTTCCGTCGCTTCCGGCTTGTGCGGGCGCGTCGCGGCCGTGCCCATGACGCGCGCCAACAGGCTGGCTATCTTGCCGCGCTGACCTCGCCGTCCTGCGCCTGAGGGGCAGAAACATCCGCGGCCGGACGAGCATCGCTGATAACCGGGCGGGCGACCGAAATCGGCGCGCCGAACGTGCCCTGATGCCTGCCCGGCTTCCGCTGGGTGGCGTAGAACACCGGCTCACGTGACGCGGTTGCCGCCTCGCCCTGCCAGCGCTCCATCTCTACGATCATGGCAGCGGCGGGCGCCGTCGCCAGACCACTCCTCCTCGCCCGCAAAACGGCCTGCCACCGCTTCACCGGCACCGCTTCGCGCGAGCGCGCCGCCTGCGGGTGCCGCGCTTCGCTGAGACTGCGCACGACACCCCGCCGGGAGCATTCGTCGCCGGAATCCGGCTTCGCCGCGGCGATGCTGTTCATGCCGGTCGCCACTTCACGGAGACGCGGATGCGACTCTCCATCGCCTCGTCGAACGTCGAGCCGAAGATGATGAACGCGTCGGGATCGACCTCGGAACGGACGCGGTTGGCGGCTTCTGTCGACGTCGAACAGAGTCGGCGTCCATTGAGCCGGTGATGTTGATCAGCGGCGCCGTGCTGCCGCCCTTCATCGAGACGTCGTCGAGCAGCGGGTTGAGATCGCCGCCTCGGCCGCGTCGAGGGCGCGTTGCCGCCGGTGGCCCTCGCCGGCACCCATCATCGCCTTGCCCATTTCGCCTATCACCAAAGCGGATATCAGCAAAGTCGAGATTGATCGCTGGGCATGACCATCAGGTCGGTGACGCCGCGCACGCCCGAGTGCAGCACGTCGTCGGCCATGTTGAAGGCGTCGGCGAAGGTGGTGCGCCTGGCTGGCGACGCGAAAGAGGTTCTGCTTGGTGATGATGATCAGGTATCGACGAACCGCTCTGAGTTCCTCGATGCCGTTATCGGCGATGCGCATGCGGTGCTGCCCCT